>JAZFUH010000140.1:0-5899 GCA_036447125.1 Acidimicrobiia bacterium
GCAGTCCTGCCCGTCAGATCGAAAAGATTCGCCATGATCCGCTCCTCTGCTGTTGGTCCGATGACGCATCCTAAGCCGGTGACGGGCGCGGCTTGTAGGAGGTTTTTCCACTTCGCCGCTACATTTACGGCATGGGACGCAACGCTGTGCGCAGGGGGACCGGCCTCATCATCATCGCTCTCGCATTTGTCGCGTCCGGATGTGATACGAGGCCCACACCGGACGTCTTCGAAGAGACGACAACAACGACAACCGTTCTCGGTGGCGCCACAGTCGTCACGACCACACCCCCGACTCTTCCGCCGCCCGAGGAGCGAATCGTCGCTGCGGTTGTCTCTGTGACAGACGGAGACACGATCGCTGTACGAATCGACGGCGTGGAGTACGAAGTCAGGTTGCTCGGGATCAACGCACCAGAGCAGTCAGAATGCTGGGGGCCGGAATCAACCGCACACCTGTCACAGATGATCACCGGTCGAAGTCTGCTGCTCGTATCCGACGGGGCAGACACTGACCAGTTCGGTCGGTTGCTCCGGTACGTGTATCTCGACGAGGTCGACGGCCTCGTGTTCATCAACTCCAGGATGGTCGCGACAGGCAACGCGATCGGAATGTCCAACGGTCACGAATACGAGCGGAGCTTCAAATCCCTCGAAGCCACAGCGTTCCAATCCGGTTCGGGCATGTGGGGCACGTTTGTGTGCGGCGATGCTGAAGGCAGAAGCGCCGACCGTCCCGTCATCCGGGTGGCTGAGGTCCAATTTGATCCACCAGGACCGGACAATGAGCACCTCGATGAGGAGTACGTGAGGATCGTCAACGAGGGGTACGGACGAGTCTCTCTCTCAGGTTGGCTCATCAGGGATGAGAGTTCGGACAACCGCATGACCTTCCCTGAGGGCATCGTCCTTGCACCGGGTGAGTCGGTCACCGTTGTGACCGGTTGTCAGGGCGGGCCGGCCGACGCGGTCCACTGGTGCAATGACGGTGCCGTCTGGTCGAACCAGGGCGACACGGTGATCGTATCGGACACCCTCGGCAACGCAGTGATCCGGTACGCCTACACCGAGGAGTAGGGCGGCAACAGGCGAAGACCGAAAACCAACATCCGACATCCGACATCCGAAGACCGACTTCGGACTTCGGAATTCCTACTTCCGGCCTCAGTCGTCCGCCGGCAGGCGCGTGGCGACCGATTTCATCTCCATGAAGAGGCGCAGATAGTCAGGACCGCCGGCTTTTGCGTTGCTTCCGGACATGTTGAAACCACCAAATGGCTGGATACCGACGAGAGCACCCGTGATCTTGCGGTTCAGATACAGGTTCCCCACATGGAACTCACGTTTCGCCCTCTCAAGCCTCGCGTCATCGAGTGAGTGCACGCCACCGGTCAGACCGAACTCGGTTCCGTTCGCCACATCGAGAGCCTGGTCGAAGTCGGTCACCGAAATCACAGAGAGCACAGGACCGAAGATCTCGTGCTGGGCAAGCCGAGCATCGGGCGAGACACCGTCGAAAATCGTTGGTTCGATGTAGTAGCCGCCGTCCCGATCGATCGCGGCACCACCCATGACAAGCTCACCCTCGCTCTTCCCCGCCTCGATCTCTGCCATGATCGCCACGTGCTGAGCATGAGAGATCACAGGGCCCACGGGGTGGTTCTCCACAGGAGGTCCGACACTCAGTCGAGACGCATGATCGACAATCCTGTCCATCAGGGCATCATGAATCGATTCGAACACGATCAGCCTCGAACATGCCGAACACTTCTGTCCCTGGAATCCGAAGGCTGACCGAACCGCGTCGATGGCGGCGGCATCGAGATCTGCCGTGTCATCAACGATGAGCGCATCCTTGCCACCCATCTCCATGTAGGACCGCTTGAGCCACTTCTGGCCCTCAGCGACCCTGGCAGAGCGTTCCGCTATACGAAGACCGACCTCTTTGGATCCGGTGAAGTTGATGAATCTGGTTCGCGGATGATCCACGAGTGCATCACCGATCGTCCCGCCGGATCCGGGGAGGTAATTGACAACGCCTTGAGGAAGCCCTGCCTCCTCGAGAAGCTTGATGAACCCCCACGCGACGAGGGGGGTGTTGGAGGCAGGTTTCACGACCACGGTATTCCCCGCCGCAACCGGGCCAACCGTCATACCGACGAGGATCGCCAGGGGGAAGTTCCACGGAGGGATCACCACGCCCGCCCCTATCGGCTGCAGCCAGGATTCGTTCGTCTCACCCTGGTATTGATCGACGGCCACCGGTTCGGACATCGCCAGCGCCTGATGCGCGTAGTACCTACAGAAGTCGATCGCCTCGGCGACATCTGCCTCGGCCTCAGGCCAGTTCTTTCCTGCTTCGAATGTCTGCCACGCTGCGAATTCGAACTTTCGCTCCTGAATGATGTCGCCGATCCGATGGATCATGCCCGCACGTTCCTCGGCCGTGCGCGACGCCCATCCGCGGTATGCATCCCACGCTGCGTCCATGGCGGCGTCGACATGGTCACGGCCTGCGGACGCCGATGTACCAACGATCTGAGAAGGGTTTGCCGGATTCACGGACTCGATGGAACTTCTGGTATCGACACGCTCACCGCCGATGACAAGCATGGATCGCTCGCCGAGGGACGTGGACACTTTTGCAAGGGCGGCTTCGTAAGCATCAACGGTCGACGGATCGGCAAAATCGGAATACGGCTCGGAGCGGTACGGAGTCAGCACGTGGCCTCCAGACGGGTCGGGTCCAACGATCCAAGGGTACGCACCGCTCTGTTCCCAAGCCACACCGGACAGAAATGAATCACTGAAGGCACTGCTTCGACGCGCCGATGACAACCCGTGGATCAAAACGTACTGGTTATCGAGGACTCGGCATCGGTCAGAAGGTTGATCGAGGTGTGCTTGCGCGTACTCGATGTTGGCGTGTCCAGCGCTGTGGACGGAGTGACGGGGCTTGAGCTGATCAAGTCTTCGAATCCAACCGTTGTGGTCCTTGATATCGGCCTACCGGGTCTCGATGGCTGGGAAGTGCTCAGCCAACTTCGGCAGGATCCGAACTCTGCAGATGTCAAAGTCCTCGTGCTCACCGCCCACGCTCAGCCCGAGATGGCCGATCGGGCCGCTCAGGGCGGGGCGGACGCGTTCATGACAAAGCCGTTCCGACCGATCGATCTGCGAATCCAGGTGGAGAAGCTGCTGGCAGGCTGAATCGCCGGTTCACAGTTCATGGTTCACGGAGAGGGCCGACCGTCTCACGGCGAGCGTGATCGAGTGGCCATACCTCGGTAATCTTGCGCGATGCCCACTGCAGTGTTGATCTCCAATCCGTCGGCATCCCAATTCACCGGTGGGTTGTTTCGAGAGGTCGTGGCGTCACTCTCGACATCGTTCGACCTCACGACCGAGTGGCCCATCAGCCCGGCAGACACCGCCCGAACGGCCGCTGAAGCGGCCGCCAAGGGTTTCGACGTCGTTTTCGCCATGGGTGGCGACGGGGTTGCCCATCATGTCGCGAACTCTCTCGTGGGAACAGACACGGCACTCGGCCTCATCCCTGCAGGGACGACGAACGTGCTGGCCCGGATCCTTGACATACCCCTCAAGCCACTTGTCGCTGCGGGGTCAGCCGCGAGTCTCGCTCCGGTCCCGACACGAATGGTGCGCGTCGAGGCTGAGACCGATCTTGGGCCCATGATGAGGTACGCGACGTTCTCTCTCGGTGTCGGGTTCGATGCGGACGTCGTTTCAGCCGCGGAGTCCCGACCATACGCGAAGCTCCGCTTCGGCGGAATTCATTACGCGAGAACCGCCGTCGGCCGACTTGTGTCGACGTGGCGGACCCACAAACCTCATCTGCGGCTGACATGTGACGGTGACCGGTTCGATGGTGTCGTGGCCCTCACACAGGTACACCACCCCTATACCTACTTCGGGAAGGTTCCGCTTCATCTCACGACGGAGCGAATCGATGGCGCTGCAACGCTGGCGGCCAGCAGCCTTGGGCTCATACGCTCATCAGAGATCCTCACGCGAGCTGCACTCGGCCGGAAGCACAGGGATGCCACAGGGATTCGGGTTTGGACCGGATACGAATCACTCACCATCGAGGCCGAGCCGCAGGCACCCTTTCACGCCGATGGAGAACTGCTCGGGACTGCCGGGTATCTCGAGATCACGCCTGTCAATGATGCAATCCTTGTGCTGAGACCTGAAACTCAGGTGTCATCACCCTGAATCACGACGCTGACGTAGTTGTATGGAATCTCGATGCCTTCGGCGTCGAGTCGGTTCTTGATCCGTCGCAGGAACTCGCGCTTGACCTTCCAGCGCTGCTCCGTGATGACCGTTGAGAGCGTCCTGATGACCACAGCAGATTCGTCAAGCTTGTTCACCCCGAGCATTTCGGGTTGCTGGAGGAAGCTGGCCGACCACTCAGGATCGTTCGCAAGAAGATGCATCTCGTCCGCTATGACCTCGATCGCTCTGTCAATATCGGTGTCATAGGAGACACCGATGTCTGTGACCACCCGCGCAAAGTCCGGGGTCATGTTCGAAGCAACGGCTATCTGGCCGTTCGGAACGTGATGAGCGTTGCCGTTGAGGTCCCGAAGAACCGTCGTCCTCAGCTTGATGGCCTCGACGGTCCCCGAAACTCCGGCGATGGAAACAACGTCGCCGATACCGAATTGGTCCTCGGCGAGAATGAAGAAGCCTGCGATTACGTCCTTGACGAGATCCTGGGCACCGAACCCGACTGCGATACCGAGGGTGGCAGCGATGGCTATGAACGGGGACATGGGGATTCCCCAAATGCCCATCACCGTGAGAATCACGATCGCCCAAACGACCAACTTCAGAAGCATCTCCATGACGCCCGTGAGCGTCACGAGCCGTTGACCACGCTCACGGTCGGCGTGGTCGTGAGATTCCATGTACCGACGTTCCACCCTGTTCGACCAGCGTTGTATCGAACGCTTGACGGCCCACAGGACCACGATCGCCACCAGAACGACAGCGATCGTCGCGAACACCTCTCCTCCAACCGATTCTCTGAGATTGCCGGCCCATTCTTCAATCGTGGCAAACACCTGTCATCTCTCCTCAACTCGAAAAAGCGTTTCGGCGGCTTCGACTCCCAAAGATACGAACGTTGCAGCTGCAAGTCCCATCATGTCCTCATCCACGCCGTCAGGGCGAAGATTTGTCGCTGTCTCGGTGACCTCTCTCCAACCGTCGTTCGCTGCGACTCTCAGATCTGTCACGAGTTTGGTGATGGCCGTCCTCTTGAGGGCGAGACGTCCTGTCAGGGCAGCGACGAGTTGTGCAACGTCCGTTTCTGCTCCGGATGCGACCGATGGAACGACCTGTGGGCTGCCGAATCCGTCCTCTTCGAGCATCCTTGTCAGGTCAGCCGCAACCAGGGTCACATCGTCACCGAGACGATCGACCTGGTTGAGAACGAAGATGAATTGACTCTCATAGGGCACCATTCCTGCCAGGAACTCTGTGTGGATGACGTGATCCGCATACTTCTCGGGATCGAATATCCAGACGATCGCGTCAACGCGTGGTAGGACGTCCTCGACAATGCGGCGGTGAGCCTCTGTGGTGCTGTCGAAGTCGGGAAGATCCACGAGAACTGAGGATTTGAGCTTCGACGCCGTGACGTGTTCCTCCACACCGAGCTCTGACAGCAGTCGGCTGAAACTCACCGCCGAACCCTCTGGGATCACAGCGAGGGCATCATCTGTTGTGGGGCGCGCAACTCCGACCTGTGAGACCTCTTCTCCGAGGACGGCATTCAACAGGGAGGACTTCCCGGATCCCGTACCACCGGCGAACGCGACGACGAGGACCTCTCCGAGATGGCCGAGCTTGCTCCTGGAACGCCGCACGAC
>JAZFUH010000141.1:0-16889 GCA_036447125.1 Acidimicrobiia bacterium
ATGGTCTTGTGCTCGTTGCCATCGCGTATGACTACGAACCGCTGCCCAGACCGTCCTGGGTGCCCGAGACCCCGTAGTCCTTCAACCCGTCAAGGATGATCGTGATGTGGTCGTGGCTCCGTGTCTCAACCGTGATGTGGATCTTGACCGTCCCGAACGCCCTGTTGGTGCCCTCCCTGTGATGATCGACGCTCAGGACGTTGCCACCGAGCGATCCAACCCTCGCGAGTATCTCGGCGAGCTGGCCGGGCTCGTCCGGCACGGTTACCCAGAACGACGCGAATCGTCCCCTGCCCTGGAGACCGTGTCGCACCAAGCCGTCAAGGAGCAGAAGGTCGATGTTCCCTCCGGAGAGCACCGCAACGGTCCTCCCCCTTGGTTCTGCGACTCCGTTCAGCAACGCAGCGACCGTGACGGCTCCCGAGGGCTCGACGAGGTATTTCGCCCGTTCCAGCAACAGGGCAACTGCCTCGGTGGTCTGCTGGTCTGTGACGGAGACGATGTCGTCGACGTATTCCTCGATCATCAGGAAGCAGGTTTGGGAGGGTCGCGACACGGCGATACCGTCGGCAACCGTTGGCATCGGCACGATCTCGACGGCTCTGCCGGTTTGTCTGGCCCTCAGGTAGGTTGGAACAGCCTCGCTCTGTACCCCGATGATCCGTATCGAGGGACTCAGGTGTTTGAGGGCGAGCGCAGATCCGCTGATGAGACCACCACCACCCAACGGCATGAGCACGGTCTCAATTTCTGCGACTTGCTCGGATAGCTCCAAACCAAGGGTGCCCTGGCCAGCGATGATGTGTGGATCGTCATATGGATGGATCAACGCTGCTCCCGTTTCGCTCGCAAAGCGGGTCGCGTGATCGGTCGCTTCTGCGAGGTTTGCGCCGGAAAGCGTCACTTCTGCGCCGTAGGCCCGCGTCGCCTCGATCTTTGGGATGGCGGCTCCCTCAGGCATGAAGACCGTGGCCGCAATGCCGAGTTCAGCTGCACCGAGTGCGACGCCCTGAGCGTGATTGCCGGCCGAAGCCGCGACAACGCCAGCTGATCTGTGGGCAGCGTCAAGCTGGGAGAGAGCGTTCATGGCCCCCCGGATCTTGAACGATCCCGTGCGTTGGAGGTTCTCTGCCTTGAGCCAGATGTCCGCACCAAGCATTCTCGAGAACGAGGGCGACCGGGTGGTCGGTGTCTCGAGAACCACCGGCCGGCCGCGGGCGCAGGCGGTCTCGATATCATCGAAGTTGATGGGTTTGGGCACGATTCCTCCCTCCGTCAGACTAATCCCGTGGGCTTGGGAAGTTGGTTGGCCATTACGTCAAGGAACCGATACCATATGGACTCGCTCCCAGCCGGGAGTCGTTTCCTGACGCCATTACCGGGACAGTTACCTCATGAAGGCACAGTTGCAGAGAACATTTTCGCCCAAGCCAGGCGATATCGAGCGTTCGTGGTACGTCATCGACGCCACAGACGCTCCGCTTGGCCGGCTCTCGTCCGAAGTTGCGCAGATATTGCGAGGCAAGGGCAAACCCACGTACGCACCCCATGTTGACGGTGGAGACTTCGTCGTTGTTGTCAACGCAGAGAAGGTGTACGTATCCGGGAACAAAGAGACAGACAAGATCTATTTCAGTCACTCGGGATACCCCGGCGGCCTCCGTGCAGACTCGCTCGAGCAGGTTCGTGCCAAGCATCCGGAGCGCCTCATCGAGCATGCCGTCAAGGGAATGATTCCGAAGAATCGCCTCGGACGCAAGATCCTCACGAAGCTCAAGGTCTACGCAGGCCCGGACCATCCGCACCAGGCCCAGCAACCCGAGGCCCTGGAACTCAAGTACCGAAAGGCCGGAGCCTGATGGCAAAAGCAAAGCCACTCTTCCAGACCACGGGCCGTCGCAAGACCTCTGTTGCCCGTGTCCGCATCTATGACGGCACAGGCGAGTACACGCTGAACGGCCGGACGATGGATGACTACTTCACCGACCCGGAGATGCGTCGTCGTGCGCACGAGCCTTTCAAGGTCACCGACCTCGAGGGTCGCTACGACATCAACGTGACGCTTCATGGCGGAGGAACCACGGGACAGAGCGATGCTCTTCGACTCGGCATCGCCCGTGCACTGATCGAAATTGATCCTGAGCTTCGTCCCGCTCTCAAGAAAGAGGGCATGTTGACAAGGGACTCCCGCAAGGTTGAGCGCAAGAAGCCCGGCCTTCGCAAGGCGCGTAGGGCTCCGCAGTTCACCAAGCGTTGATCTCGCATTCGAGCGGTGTAGCCTGACACGCGGCCGACGGGAATCACATTCAATGGGAACTGAACAGGACCGTCTTTTCGGAACCGACGGCGTTCGCGGCAGTGCGAACTCCGAGCTCACTCCTGACATCGCTTTCGATCTTGCTCGTGCTGCGGGAGAACACGTCTCGGGTCATGTTGTCATCGGGCGCGACACTCGCAGATCAGGGCCGATGCTTGTGTCTGCTGTTGCTTCCGGGTTCAACTCAGTCGGTATCGACGTGGTGGATCTCGGCATCATCCCCACGGGTGCTGTTTCACGCCTGGCCAGGGACACGGCTGCCACATACGGCGTCGTGGTTTCCGCTTCTCACAATCCGGCAGAGGACAACGGGATCAAGTTCTTTGCTCGCGATGGCGCGAAGATCGACGACGCGACAGAGCTCGCCATTGAGCGAAGGTACTTCGAAGATCGTCCCTACAAGAGAGCCGTCGGACCAAACATCGGTATCCAAACGGTGATGCACGATGCGATCGAACGGTACACGGACAAGGTCAGCAGGACTGTCTCGTACTCGATGCAAGGTCTTGAGTTCGTTGTCGACACAGCGAACGGCGCAGCTTTTGCCGCTGCGCCCTACCTGTTCAAGAAGGTCGGTGCCACGGTCGAGGTCATCGCCGATTCGCCCGATGGCATGAACATCAACGACGGAGTGGGCGCGACCCATCCCGAAGCTGTCACAAAGGCCGCGAACGGGAGGATCGGCCTGGCATTCGATGGGGATGCCGACCGACTCATCGCCGTTGATGAAGACGGGCGGGTGGTCGACGGCGATGTGATCATGGCCATATTTGCCCAGTGGCAACTCGAGCGCGGCAGACTCGAGAAGAACACCGTTGTTGTAACCGTCATGTCGAACCTTGGTTTCATCAAGGCAATGGAGCGTCTTGGCGTCGACGTTGTTGTGACACCTGTTGGTGACAGGTACGTCGTCGAGGCCATGCGAAAGTCAAAGGCAGTCGTCGGCGGTGAGCAGTCCGGACACATACTGCTCGAGGATCGATCGACAGGCGACGGCCTTCGTACGGCGCTGCGCCTCATGGAAGTGATCGCCTCGACAGGTAAGGAACTGCGAGAGTTGCGCACGGTCATGACCGAACTGCCCCAGGTGCTGACGAACATCAGGGTTGGCTCGAAGAAGGGATGGGAGCGCAACATGATCATCGCAAAGGCCACAGCGGACGCCGAACGGGAGCTCGGCAACCGTGGTCGGATCCTCGTGAGGGCCTCGGGCACCGAACCCCTCATCAGGGTGATGGTTGAAGCACCGACAGAGAGCGAGGCCACAAGCGTCGCCGAATCTGTGGCAGACGTGGTCGCCCGCCAGCTGGGATAGTTCACGCTTCACAGTGAAAAGGACTGAAGACCGTCTACTGTTGAATGACAATTGAATCCTGACATAGAGATGCATTCTTCACAGCGCCAGCCCTTGCAATGCGAGGCGACGAGGAAGAGGGAGTATCGAAATGTTCGGCGGATGCCCTCTCGGCCGCTCACGGTCGTGACGAGCCGGAACAAAACCCTGGAGTGATCCGGGGAACAGAGACCGGCTCGATGTGAGTGGGGAAACCCAACCGTCCGCATCTCCATGTCACACGATGAAAGGGGATCGCGCGTGTGCGGGATCATGGGTTACGTAGGGCCGCAACAAGCCGGTCCGATTCTGGTTGATGGCCTCAAGAGACTTGAGTACCGCGGGTACGACTCTGCCGGCATTGCTGTAAGCAACGGCGACATCCGCGTCCAGAAGGCAGAGGGCAAGATCGCCAATCTCGAGGCGCTCCTCGAGGGAGACCAGCCGGATGGGAATATTGGAATCGGCCATACCCGCTGGGCAACCCATGGTGCGCCAACGGATGCAAATGCGCATCCTCACACCGATCCATCCGGTGAGTTCGTTGTTGTCCACAATGGGATCATTGAGAACTTCCAGGAAATCAGGAGTGAACTCGCCGCTCTCGGCGCCGAGTTCGCGTCAGACACGGACTCCGAACTCCTCGCACACCTCGTGGCTCGGGAGTACGACGGGGACCTCGTTGCGGCGGTTCGCAAGACCGTAGCGCTATCTGAGGGTGCATACGCAATGGTGGTGATGTCAAAGCGTGAACCAGGGAAGATCGTCGCCGTCCGCAAGATCAGCCCGCTGGTTGTCGGTCTGGGTGAAGGGGAGACCTACCTGGCATCGGACATCCCGGCGATACTCCACCGAACCCGCGACTTCCTGATCATCGAGGACGATGAGATGGTCATCGTGACCGCTGACGGTGCGACGGTTGAGACGATCAGCGGCGAGCCGATCGACCGTGAAGTGACCCATATCGATTGGGACGCCCGCCAGGCCGAGAAGGGTGGATACGAGCACTTCATGCTCAAAGAGATCCATGAGCAACCAGACGTGATCACAGAAACGCTCGGAGGAAGGCTCAGCGCTGACGGAAGCGTCCGGCTCGAGGGTGTCGATTTCGACGATGCATACATCACAGATCTCGACCGTATCTGGATCACGGCATGTGGCACCGCATACCACGCCGGCCTGATCGGTCAGGAGATATTCAGACGCGTCCTGAGAATCCCCGCGAACGTCGAGTACGCCCACGAGCTTCGATACGCGGATCCGATCATCGGCCCGAAGGAACTGATGATCGCGATCTCCCAATCCGGTGAGACCGCCGACACGCTCGCTGCGGCGCGTATTGCGCCTGACCACGGCTCGCGGCTGCTTGCGATCACGAATGTTGTGGGATCGACGCTGTCGCGTTACGCGGACGACATCCTGTACACCCGGGCAGGGCCTGAGATCTCGGTCGCCTCGACCAAGGCATACATGGCAATGCTGATCGCCCAGTACCTCCTTGCGCTCCGTCTCGGTGCTGCGAGGGGAACGGTTGACCGGGAAAGGGCACAAGCGGTTGCCCACGGTCTGCACCAAATGCCGGGAGCGATCGAAGAGATTCTCAAGCGCGAGAATGAGGCCATCGCGGCGGCGGAGTCGATAACCGATGCAGAGGATGTCTACTTCATCGGTCGCGGGCTCGACTACGCGATTGCGATGGAAGGGTCCTTGAAGCTCAAGGAGATCTCCTATCTCCACTCTGAAGCGATGCCAGCAGGCGAACTCAAACACGGAACCCTTGCGCTGATCACGGACGATGTTCCCGTCGTCGTGATCCTGACGCAGCGAGATGTTTATGACAAGACCATCTCAGCCGTTCAGGAGGTAAAAGCTCGGGGTGGCAGGATCATCGCAGTCGCATACGACACGGATACCGAGATCGAATTGTACGCGGACCTCGTCATGCGGATCCCGGAGATGGATGACCTGCTTGCCCCGGTCGCAGCCGTGGTGCCGCTGCAGCTACTTGCCTACCACGTTGCTCGTCTCCGCGGTCACGACATCGACCAGCCACGGAATCTTGCAAAGAGTGTGACGGTTGAGTAGGCCCTGCCTCCTCAACCGTCACACGATCGCTCGGCCAGGCCCTCGCCTCCGGAGAGCAAATCCGAAGAGCCCAATATCCGATATCGGGCCCTCTGTGGGACAATACCCAGTGAGGGCCAATGAGTCGTGTTGAAGATATCGACCGGTATCTGCGGGCACATTTCGCTGCTGAGCGGAGACCGGTACCCACTCCCACGGATCCGCGCGTTCATCCATTCGTCACGATCTCGCGCCAGACCGGAATCGGCGGACATGCGCTGGCAGATGCAATGCTCGACGTATTCGAGAGTCAGGAAGACGTCGACGTGTTCGAAGGTTGGAAGGTCTATGACCGCTCGTTGTGTGAGATCGTTGCGAAGGATCCGAGATTCTCGCGGTCGCTCGATTCCCTCGTCGAGGAGGAATACCGTTCAAAAGCGAACGACTTCTTCCACCAGATGCTGCGCTCCACGGCGGACCAGTCCATGGTGATGAATCGTGTGTTTCTCGTCGTGCGTGCTGTGGCAGGCATGGGCAGGGCCATCATCGTCGGACGAGGCGGGTCCCATGTGACTGCGGACATGCCCCAGGGGATATCTCTACGAATTGTCGCACCGGAGGATGTACGGATCGCGCGGGCGATGGAGCTCCATGGGTTCTCGGAGCGCGAGGCTCGAGCCGGTGCCCGAAAGCGTGATGCCGATAGGGCACGGTTACTCAGGGCGCGCTTTGGCGCAGACATCGATGATCCGACCGGATACGACGTGACCTGGAACATCAGAGACGTGACGTTCGAAGGGATATCGGAGGCCACTGCGGCGCTGGTGCGCTGTCGAGCCACTCGACTCGTGCAAACAGATAGGAGTCTGTGACGGGATACATCCTCATCGGTCATTTCCTGCTCAGAGACGAGGCAGCCAGGCGTGCGGGCATCTCATCCGAGGAGGTGGTCCAACGGCCGGATCTTCTTCGTATTGGCGGTACCTGGCTCGAAGAGGTCTACTTCGAGTTCCAGTCCACCGAGACAGGAGTCAGAAGTGATCTCGGTACTGTCGTAGGGGAGCTTCGGAGGAGTTTCGACGACATGACCATTGCCGATTGGCTTGCGCGTCCCCATGAGATGCTCGCGGGTGCCACTCCGCTGCGTTGGCTTGAAGCCGGTGGTGATCCGAAGGATCTGGCCAAAGCAGCAGCCAATGCGGGCCCCAGAGAGAAGACGCCAACTTTCGGCGATCAGCCGGGGTCAAGCCGATGGCCGATGGCAGATAGCTGATAGCCTCTCTTCCATGGAAATCGTGGGCCTTGGTATAGACCTGACAGACGTTGCCAGGGTGCGTCGGCTACTGCTCAAGGATTCTGAAGGTTTCAGACGTCGATGCTTCACCGACCACGAGTGGGAGTACGCCCACCGCTTCACCGACCCTGCCGAACGCCTCGCCGCTCGCTTTGCAGGGAAGGAAGCGGTGATGAAGAGTCTCTTCACCGGATGGCGCCGAATCCCGTGGACCCACGTCGAGATAACGGGCGGCGGACCGCCACGGGTGAACCTGTACGGCAAGGCTTCCCAGCGTGCCGAGATGCTTGGAGTCGTCGACATCAAGATCACGATCACCCACACCCGTAACGACGCAATGGTATTCGTCGTATCCCAGAAGGAGCATTCCTGATGGAACCGATCCTCAGCGTTGGAGAGATGCGCAGAGTCGACGCTGAAACCACTGCAGACATCGATCGCCTCATGGAGGCAGCCGGAAACGGAATCGCGCTCTCCGCAGCCCGGATGGGTATCGGGTACGGGAGCAGGGTCCACATCATTGCCGGCAGGGGGAACAACGGCGGTGATGGGTACGTTGCGGCCCGGTATCTGACAAGACGGGGTGCAACGGTCGTGGTCCACAACGTCGGGGTTCCTCCCGATGACACACCTGCGCATCGGGCGATGACCGCGGCGATCTCGCTCGGTGTCAGGGTGAAGCCGGTCGGTGTTCCCGAGAACGGTGACCTCCTCATCGATGCATTCGTCGGTACCGGCTTTCGGGGAGAGCTCCCCGACAGCGTTGTACCGTGGACCGAGGTCGAGTATCCGGTTCTTGCCGTTGACGTCCCGTCCGGCATCGATGGGGACACAGGTCATGCAACCGGTGCCGTGTTCCGTGCCGAACGGACGGCAACCTTCCACATGTACAAGATGGGCCACTTTCTCGGTGATGGACCGGACCTGTGCGGAGAGGTGGATCTCTACGACATCGGTCTCTGCGGTGGCGACCCATCGATGTACCGAATGACGGGAGCGGATGTCGAGATTCCCGACAGGAATCGAACGACGCACAAATGGTCTGCGGGTGCGGTTGCGACGATCGGCGGGGTGCCCGGCCTCACCGGTGCCGCGCTCTTCGCAGCAAGGGCGGCGATTGCCGCTGGCGCGGGAGCATCTGTGCTGTTCACGACTGCGGCAACGTCGAGCGAGTACGCATCCGGGGCGCCGGACATTCCACAGATGCAGGCATCGGAGTCGACATCGTGGCGCAATCACGCGTCTGAGGTGCTTTCGCTGCTCGGCCGTTTCGATGTGCTCGTCATGGGGCCAGGTCTTGAACCCGTTGCGAGCGAGTTCGTCGAGCACATTCTCAGTGGGTTCAACGGCACGGCTGTGGTTGATGCCGGTGCGCTGAACGCTATCTCACGCCTTGATGTTCTGGCCGACCGGACCGCACCCACAGTGCTGACGCCTCACAGCGGAGAATTCAAACGTTTGACGGGACTCGATCCCGATCCGACGACGTCACGATGGCTCGCGGACGAGACGGGCGCGATCGTCCTGATGAAGGGCAATCCGACCATGGTCGTCTCTGACATCATCGTCGTTTCCGACTCGGGAGGGCCCGAGCTTGCCACCATCGGAACCGGTGACGTTCTTGCAGGCATGATCGCTGCGTTCGTCTCTGGTGGCGTTGATGTACCGATCGCTGCCGCGTCCGCAGCTCATCTCCATGGGATCGCAGGATCGAACGTTGCATCGCGTGGCATGGTCACACCTCAGCGGCTCATTGACGAGGTGTCGTCTCTCGTGGGCGCTCTGCGGAAGGTCTGATTCCGTCGCACCGGGGTGTGTCCACCGGCATGTATTGTTCGGTGCTCTCACTACAGCGACCCGGAGCACCATGCGTCCATCATGGATCGAGATCGACCTTGACGCGGTTGAGCACAACGTGCGCCAGATCAGCGCCGAGATCGGCGGAGCTGACCTCTGTGCGGTCGTGAAGGCTGATGCCTATGGGCATGGCGACATCCCTGTTGCCGAGGCCGCTATTCGAGCTGGAGCAGGGTGGCTGGCGGTTGCATTGTTGGAGGAAGGGGTCAGGCTCAGGGAAGCGGACATCGATGTTCCCATCCTGATCCTGTCCGAGCCCCGTCATTGGGAGGTTGGTCCGATTGTTGCCCATGGACTCACGCCAACCGCTTACAGCACAGGGTTCGTTGAGCAACTCGCCGAGGTCGCGCTCAACGTCTCGACGTTTCCGTATCCCGTGCACCTCAAGCTGGACACCGGAATGCACAGGGTCGGCGCACCACCTATCGAGGCATTCGAGATCGCCAGGATGATCGACAAGGACGAAAGACTGGTGCTCCAGGGCGTCTTCACGCACTTCCCCGTTGCCGATGAGGACCCGCAGTACACCCGAAGGCAGAACACCGCCCTTGTCAACTTCGTCGAGGCACTCCGGGATGAAGGAATCGAACCAAAGATCTTGCACGCTGCGAACACTGCTGCCGCATTCGATTTCCCCGATACGCGCCATGACATGTGCAGAGTCGGCCTTGGCATCTACGGTCTTCGCCCACATCGGGAGAGTGGGATGTCTGTCGATCTCAAGCCGGCCATGCGGGTCGTGAGCCATGTCTCTCACGTACAGGACCTACCGGTGGGTGCTCGTCCCTCATACGGTCGAAGGCGCCCCCTGGCAGCCCCGGGTAGGGTCGTCACCGTCCCGATCGGTTATGCGGACGGGGTGCCTCGACGGCTCTCCGGGACCGGTGCCGTTCTCATCAAAGGTAAGCGATATCCTTTTGCTGGAACTGTCACGATGGACATGGTGATAATCGATGTTGGAAGGGACGAGGTCAACATCGGTGAGGAGGTCGTGCTGATGGGTCGACAAGGGGACGAAGCGATCACCGCACAGGAGTGGGCCGACCTGCTCGATACGATCACCTATGAGATCGTGTGCGACTTCGGACCTCGTCTCCCACGCCGCTACACCGGGGGCCCCGGCAATGGCTAACGAAACGATCACCGCGATAGAGGGTGTTTCAGTCGGCCATTACACGGATCTCGATGCCATGACAGGTGTCACCGTGATCACCTTCGGAGAGCCGAATGTCGGTGTCGTTGACGTTCGCGGTGGCGCGCCGGGTACACGAGAGATGTCGATTTTCGGTGCCGCGATCAAGCCGGTAACCGTCAATGCCCTTGTGTTCGCTGGTGGAAGCGCATTTGGTCTTGCCGCAGCCGAAGGCGTCGTCGAGGCGCTCGAGGCAGAGGGGAGAGGTGCCCCGACACCGACAGGACCTGTGCCGATCGTCCCGACGGCGATCCTGTACGATCTGATGGTTGGAAGGTCCGATGTACGACCCGACGCGCAGAACGGGCGCTCTGCCTACCTCGCACGATCAAGGGAGGCCGTGGTCATGGGCTCGGTCGGGGCAGGCACCGGGGCAACAGTCGGGAAACTGGCGGGCATCGAGCATGCCACAGCCGCTGGCATCGGTTCATCATCGCTGCGTGTCGGAGATGCCACCGTTGGAGCCCTGGTGGTGCTCAATGCAGTTGGCGACGTGTACACGCTCTCGGGGGATCGTCTCACGGGATCTGAAGAATCCGACCGAGCCGGGAGCGAAGCACTCGGCTTTGCCCAGAGCACGACGCTCATGGCAATAGCGACGGATGCGATCCTTGACCGCAACGAGATGCGGAGAATGGCGGTGAGAGCCCACGACGCGCTCGGTGCGACTGTTCGCCCTGCTCACACGAGATACGACGGGGACACGGCGTTCGTGGTGTCGAAAGACGTCCACGAAGCGAATGTGGACGGCGTCATCGAAGCGGCCTTTGTGGTTGTCGCGTCGTCGATCGTCAAAGCCATCGAGCAGGCGGCCAGAAAGTGATCCCCGATCTCGCATCCATCGAGACGATCGATGCCCTCGCCACCATTGCCCACGACTGCACGGAGTGCTCGCTTGCCGAGGGACGTACCAATGTCGTGTTCGGAGCGGGATCACCAGACGCAGACGTGCTCATCGTCGGTGAGGGCCCCGGCCAGAAGGAGGATGAACTCGGGCTGCCATTCGTCGGGCGATCCGGTGAGCTTCTCGACAAGTTGCTCGGTGAGATCGACCTGGCTCGCGAAGATGTCTATATCGCCAATGTCGTGAAGTGTCGACCACCGCGGAACAGGGATCCTCGACCAGATGAGATCGACGCATGCAAGAGCTATCTCAGACGTCAGATCGAGCTCATCGATCCGAAGGTCGTGCTCACTCTTGGTAATTTCTCGATGAAACTGCTGCTCAGCACGTCGACGGGAATAACACGAATGCGCGGCAGGGCGTACGAGTGGTGGGGTAGGTTCCTCATTCCGACTTTCCATCCTGCAGCTGCTCTGCGTGGCGGTGAGCGAGTCACGAATGACATCCGCGACGATCTTGTCATGGTGCGCCACGTCATCGACGGTAATCTGAGGTTTATCGATGAACTTTGAGACCCGAACCTCATCCCCGGACGAGACACTCGCTCTCGGGCGCAGATTCGCGGCGATGCTGACCGCTGGCGACATCGTCGTGCTCTCCGGGCGCCTCGGCACCGGAAAGACGCTTTTTGTGTCCGGAGTAGCGAGCGGTCTGGGGATCAGCGCCCGGATCACGAGTCCGACGTTCCTCATCGAGAAGGTCTATCGGGACGGATTCCTGCCGCTGATCCACGCCGATGTCTATCGCCTTGGCTCGCTTGGGGAATTCGAAGATCTTGAACTTGCGGACGAGGGCCGCGACGGTGCCGTGTTGATCGAATGGGGTGACGCCATCGAGGAGAGCCTCCCGACCGATCATCTTGTTGTCCACTTCGAGATGGAGGGCGAGGAGCGGTCCATCAGCTTTCAACCCCATGGCTCATGGACCGAAAGAGATCTCGGAGTGCTCGAATGAAGATCCTTGCCATCGATACGGCCACGCCGGCGTCCTCAGTGGCCATCGGTGAGGATGATTCACTTCGAGGACTCTCGCTCAATGTCGACCGTCGAGGGCATGTCAGGTTCCTCATCCCCGCCATCGATTTCTGTCTCGAACAGGCAGGCTGGGCTGCGCGGGATATCGACCTCGTCGCAGTTGACGTCGGCCCCGGTCCGTATACGGGTCTTCGCTCAGGGATCTCAACGGCACAGGCGTTCGCTGCAGCCATCGGAGCACCCATGGTGACTGTCTCATCCCTGACCACGATCGCCCTTCGCGCTGCAACGGGACGCAGACGGATCTGGTCGGTCGTTGACATGAGAAGGGGCCAGATCGCGGTTGCCCCGTTCTCTCCCCTGCCCGGAGGCGTCGCGCCAGACGGTGAGCCTGAGGTCGTCGGACCCGCTGATTTCAGAGCGATGCTCGAGTGCGAGGTGGATGACTCCCTGGTGGTCGGTGACTGGGAAGCAGTTCCCGAATCGACCTGGACAGGGCTTCATCGGGTCCGCAGAGGGAGACCGAGGTATCCGTCCGCTGAGACGATCCTTGAGATCGCGTCGATGAAGGCCAGACACGACAAGACGTCCGGCCCCGAAGATGTCAGGCCTCTGTACATGCGCGAGCCAGACGTTCAGATCAACTGGAAGGCATTCAGGTCTGAGGAAGCGTGGCCGAAATGAACACTGCCATCCGGGAGATGACCCGCGGCGACATTCCTGCGGTTGCCGCCCTCGAGGTCGAGGTGTACGACCAACCGTGGCCCCCGAGGGTGTTCTTCGACGAGCTCGCCACGGACAACCGGGAGTACCTGGTCGTCACCAACGGTGATTCTGGCGTCATCGGATACGGGGGTCTGCTCATCGCGGATGACGATGCCCACATCACGACGCTTGCCATTGCGCCTGAGGCCCGGGGCCGGCAGCTCGGCAAGCGACTGATGCTGGCACTCATCGATCGGGCACTCGGCATCGGTGCGAGGCATCTCACCCTTGAGGTTCGCCTCTCGAACTCATCTGCCCAGGGTCTCTATGAACTGTTCGGGTTCGCTCCCGTCGGGAAGCGGAAGAACTATTACGAGGATGAGGATGCTCTTGTCATGTGGGCAACGGACATCGACGCCTGCGACTACGCAGACAGGATCGCTGCGATCCGCTCAGATATCGAAGGGGGGAGATCATGAGCGGCCCTTTGGTCCTCGGCTTCGAAACAAGTTGTGACGAGACGGGTGTGGCTGTCGTCGAGGGCTTCTCGACCCGCAGTTCCGTGCTTGCGACCCAGGTGGAGGAGCACGCCCGCTTCGGGGGTGTCGTTCCTGAGGTTGCCGCCCGTGCACACGTGGAGGCGATTCGACCGCTCACCCATCAGGCCATCACCCAGGCGGGCATCCACCCGAATGACATCGATGCCGTCGCCGTCACCCAGGGACCGGGCCTCATCGGACCGCTCATGGTCGGGTATTCGTTTGCGAAGTCGTTTGCGTATGCACTTGGCAAGCCTCTGTACGGCATCGACCACATGGAAGGCCACCTGTTCGCCCCCCGACTCTCGTTTGGCGATTACGAACCGCCGGCAGTTGTGATCCTCGCAAGTGGGGGGCACAGCCAGATCGTCCATGTCAAGGCGTGGGGCGACTACGAGGTACTCGGTGCCACGATCGACGACGCGGCTGGTGAGGCATTCGACAAGCTTGCCCGCTTCATGGGCCTTGGCTTTCCGGGCGGCCCTGCGATCGATAGGGACTCAGAAGGCGGGAACCCGGACGCTGTGAGATTCCCACGGGCGCTGCGCGATCGCCCGTACGACTTCTCGTTCTCCGGACTCAAGACCTCCGTTGTCACGTATCTGGAGAAGGCCCGCGACGCCGATGAACTCCCTCCGCGCTCCGACGTGTCAGCGTCCATCCAGGAGGCCATTGTTGATGTGCTCGTCGACAAGACCTTCAATGCGGTTGAGGCGACAGGCGTTGAAGTCGTTGGAGGCGGTGGAGGCGTACTTGCCAACAGACGTCTTCGTGAACGTCTCGCCGAGGAAGCAGACAGGAGAGGAGTAGGGCTGTTCATTCCGGAGCCTGCCCTGTGCCTGGACAACGGTGCCATGATCGCCAGTGTTGCGGTGAGCAAGATCGAGAACGGGACTCCCGGCGATGGCATAATCGGCGACGTCATCCCGGGTCTGGCCCTCGGCGCGTGAACGGCGCAGTTCGCCTCGGACGCTTCGCCGGGGTCGATGTCGTCGCGGAGGCATCGGTGTTCCTGCTTGCACTGCTGTTCGGTGGGGCCGTTTTCATGTACATCGGTCAGACGGTCCCTGATGCGTCCG
Organism: Acidimicrobiia bacterium; assembly: GCA_036447125.1. Lineage (GTDB taxonomy): Bacteria > Actinomycetota > Acidimicrobiia > Spongiisociales > UBA5794 > B3-G11. The sequence continues at coordinate 14,259 of JAZFUH010000141.1, forward strand.
TCGAGAGCGCGGGTCTTCTCGCTTCCCTTGCGGGCGTCACCATGGTCGGCTGCGTGTTCCTGCATGAGGCCAGCCACGTGGTTGTCGCCATCAGACGCGGTCTTGCGGTCCGTTCCATTCGTCTCTACATGTTCGGCGGCTATTCGGTCATCGATGGGATACCAACTCCGCGGACAGAGTTCCTCGTCTCGATCGCCGGACCGGCATCTTCGGTACTGATCGGCCTCGTGATGATGATCGCTCCTTATCTGACCGGCACGGGCAATCTTGTGGGTGCGACCCTCTGGGCGCTTGGGTTGGCGAACGTGGCGGTGGGTGTCTTCAACCTGCTGCCGGGGTTCCCCCTCGACGGGGGCCGGATCATGCGGAGCATCCTGTCGCGAGGCGGCAGGGATCGGGTCAAGGCGACACGGGTTGTCTCGATGATCGGCCGAGTCATCGGCTTCACCGTCATGGGTGTGGGGGTGTTCCTGCTCGCAGTGAGGCAGATGTCGGGCCTGTTCTGGCTTGTTGCCGGATGGTTCCTTGCCACGACGGCTGTGTCGGCCGGAAGGCGCGAGGAGCTAAGCGCCGCGTTCGACGGGATGACCATCGGAGACGTGATGCGTGCAACAACGGACGCTGTGTCCGGGAATGCGACGATCTCAGATCTTCTCAGCCTGTATGGGATGGGCCCCAGGCTGCGGTCCCTCCCTGTTGAGATGAGCGGCAGGGTCGTGGGAGTCATAGGGCAGGAGGAGATCGATTCGATATCGCCGAGCCGATGGCCGTCCATGCGAACAAGGGCCCTCATGTCAAAGATCGGCCCGGCCGATGTGGTGGAAGCCGATGAACCTTTTGAGAGTCTGCTGTTGCGACCAGCGGGAAAAAGCGGCAGAGCAGTGGTGGTGAGGGACGGAGTCGTCGTCGGAATCATCGACGGCCAGACCCTCGGATCGGTGCTGAACTTCCAGTAGAAATCGATGCGAGACCAGATTCCGGAGCGTTCGCTTCGCTCACTCCCAGACTCTGGCATCTGGATTCTGGAATCTGGATTCTGGAATCTGGCACTCTCGTCAAGAGAGTGCCAGATATCGCTATCCTCGGCACTCGTAAGCACCGACTGCTAATTCGAGACAAGGAGAGTCGGATGAATCTAAAGCCTTTGGGCGACCGCATTGTGGTCAAACCCCAAGACGAAGAAGAGAGCCGCACTGCAAGTGGCCTCGTGATTCCGGATACAGCCAAGGAGAAGCCCCAACTGGGTGAAGTCCTCGCGGTGGGCCCGGGAGAGTTCAAGGATGGGGAACGTGTCCCTGTCGATGTCAATGTCGGAGACGTTGTCTTCTATTCGAAGTACGGCGGCACCGAGGTGAAGCACGACGGCGAGGATTATTTGATCCTCTCAAGCCGTGACGTGCTCGCCATCTTGGGCTAGAAGGGGATATCTACATGGCAGCCAAGGAAATTCGTTTCAATGATGAGGCCCGCCGCGGTCTCCAAGCGGGCGTGGACACGCTCGCAGACACCGTCAAGGTGACGCTCGGTCCGAAGGGCCGCAACGTCGTCCTCGAGAAGAAGTGGGGATCTCCCACGATCACGAACGATGGTGTGACAATCGCAAAAGAGATCGAGCTTGACGACCCGTTCGAGAACATGGGTGCACAGCTCGCCAAGTAAGTTGAGAACAAGACCAATGATGTCGCCGGTGACGGTACGACCACAGCAACGGTCCTTGCCCAGGCAATGGTCGCCGACGGTCTCCGTCTCGTAACTGCTGGTGCGAACCCGATGGAGATGCGTCGCGGCATCGAGGAAGCTGTGATCGCTGTCGTCGGCGCGATCGAGAGTTTCGCCACCGAGGTCAGCTCGGACGATCGCGACTCGATTGCCTATGTCGCAGCCAACTCGGCTGCGGACGACGAGATCGGCGCCCGCATCGCGGACGCGATGCACAAGGTCGGCAATGAGGGTGTCATCACTGTCGAGGACTCCCAGACCTTCGGCGTCGAGCTTGAGTTCACAGAGGGGATGCAGTTCGACAAGGGCTTCATCTCTCCGTACTTCATCACGGACGCTGATCGTCAGGAAGCGGTCCTCGAGGATCCTTACATTCTCATTGCGAACCAGAAGATCAGTTCCGTACAGGACCTCGTTCCGGTGCTCGAGAAGGTGATGCAGACAGGCAAGCCGGTTCTGATCATCTCAGAGGACGTTGAGGGTGAAGCGCTTGCAACGCTGGTTGTGAACAAGATCCGTGGCACGTTCAACTCGGTCGCCGTCAAGGCTCCCGGGTTCGGTGAGCGTCGCAAGGCTCAGCTCCAGGACATCGCCATCCTCACGGGTGCGACCGTCATCTCTGAAGAGGTTGGTCTCAAGCTCGAAGGCGTAACCATCGAGATGATGGGGACCGCTCGCAAGGTCGTCATCACGAAGGATGACACCACGATCGTCGAGGGAGCTGGCTCTCACGCCGATGTTGAGGCTCGGGTGAAGCAGATTCGCCAGGAGATCGAGAACTCTGACTCCGACTGGGACACGGAGAAGCTCTCAGAGCGTCTTGCGAAGCTCAGCGGCGGAGTTGCGGTCATCAAGGTCGGCGCTGCCACCGAGGTGGAACTCAAGGAGAAGAAGCACCGTATCGAGGACGCC
>JAZFUH010000142.1:0-4995 GCA_036447125.1 Acidimicrobiia bacterium
CTCTGTCGCGTACGCATCGGTCGCATAGATCTTCTCAGTCATGGAACCTCCTGGCTCCACAGTATCGCGCGGGAACACCGACACAGTTAACGTGTTCGGATGCACGTTGACGTTGTCATCATCGGTGGAGGAATCGCGGGACTGTCCTGTGCTGCCTACCTCGCGCCGCGAGCCTCGGTGGCCGTGGTCGAGACCGAATCCTCGCTCGGTTACCACGCAACGGGCAGATCGGCTGCCATATACACCGAGTGTTATGGCTCTGACCTCATACGAAGGCTCTCCCTTGCTTCAAGGACGTACTTCATGGACCGGGAGGAGCCCCTCGGCACCGTACACGCGGTGCTCTTCGTTGCAGGCGCGGACAATGCATCCGGCGTTGATGAGCTCTACAACACGTACCATCCCCTGGTTCCGACAATCCAACGTCTCTCACCCGATGAGGTGGCTGCGCTCGTACCTGTGATCCGAGCCGAGGGAACCGCAGGGGGAATTCTCGAACCCGGTGCGCTGAACCTCGACGTCCATGGGATCCTGACATCGTTCGCCACTACGGCACGAACACACGGCTGCAGCATCCTCACCGCAAGTCCCGTGACACAGATCACCAGGAATGACCCCGTGTGGCAGGTCCGCGCAGGCGACCACGACATCACCGCGGGTACGATCGTCAACGCAGCCGGCCCGTGGGGTGACGTTGTCGCGACCATGGCAGGAGTCACGCCTCTGGGACTCACTCCGCTGAAACGCTCGGCATTCACGTTCGACCCGGACACCGAGGCAGGCGACTGGCCCTTTGTGGTTGATGCTCGTGAGCAGTGGTACATGAAACCCGAAGGACCTCATGTGCTCGGTTCAGCCGCGAGCGAAATCCCGCAAGAACCATCAGATGCCCGCCCGGACGAGATCGACGTCGCACTTGGCATCGAACGGATCAATGAGTCAACCACACTGTCGATCCGATCGATCAAGAACCAGTGGGCGGGATTACGAACCTTCACACATGATCGCAATCCCGCCGCCGGCTTCGACAACGAGGTGGGCGGCTTCTTCTGGCTCGTGGGTCAGGGTGGGTACGGGATCCATACGAGTCCTGCGCTCGGATCCACGGCAGCGAGTCTGCTTGTCGACAGGGTCGTCCCAGAGAGCGTTGCTCGATACGGCGTCACGAAGGAGATGCTCGATCCGGGTCGGCTTCGTTAGGCTCACTCCTCGTTCCGGCTCGATGGACAAGCACCGAAACGCCGACACCGACGATGATGGCAAAAGAGAACCACTGGATCGCGTATCCGAGGTGTGAACCCTCGGTGAGTTCATCTGGTGGGACCCGTATGGGCCCCCCGGCGCGATCGGGCGGGGACTGCTCCTCGAGGATCAGGGTGATCGGGAGGACGTCTCCATCCACCCACCGGTCGATGTAGGCGAGGTCAAGGCGGCTCAGTGACTCCAGATGTCCGTCCTGTGGGTCCGGCTCTCCGATTCGTAGCGGTTCCTCTCCGTCATCGATACGACCCACGAGCGAGACGGGCCTGGACGGCGGCTCGTACCCCTGTGCAGGTGGCCCGGGGGTACCGGGAGGTACAAGACCGCGCACCACGATGAGCACGGTCCCATCCGACAGGTCGAGCGGTGTGGCGACGAGAGTTCCCGATTCGTCAGAGACAATCCTGCCGATCGAGAAGAACTCGTCGGCGGTGCGGTACACACCTTCGACGCGAGCCGTGCGGTAGAGCATGTCATCGACATCATCGCCAAAATGGCCCAGGATCCCCTCGATCGGTCTCGCAGGCTCGGACATCCGACCCTCGATCGTGGTGTTCGTCTCACGACGTTGATCGAGACGGTCGAGTTGCCAGAACCCGAGACGGACAAAGCCCGCGGTGATCACAACACCAACGACGATCGCCAGAATCCATCTCGGTTGCTTCAGCATGGACGTATCAAAGGCCGCCACGACGCAAGAATATGTAGTCGCACCCGTCTACTGACGGCTCTCCCATTGGTCCCTGGTGATCCCGTAGTTGAGCTGGTCGTATCGAACACCGTGCTTCACGTACTGGGACGGCGCAACTCCTTCGAGGACCATGCCGGCCTTCTCCGCGACACGAGCAGATCCCTTGTTCGGGCGCATCACCGGAGCCCACAACCTCATCAGCCCGCGGTTGTCGAACATCTCGTCGATGAGAGCCTTCGCAGCGGCTGTCGCGATGCCTCTCCCCCAGTGCTCCGGGCCGAGCCACCAACCGATCTCTGCCACGCCGGTGTTCTCCGCGTTGAGGAGAACGGCACCGAGTCCTCCCGCGAACTCATCGCTGACGTAGATCGCGTATTGCAGGGGCGGATCGGAAGATGTCGCGATCTCCAGCCACTCCTCGGCTGCTTCGGTTGTGTACGGAGTCGCGAACTGATCGCCCATGTACACAGGAATACGTTCGTCGTCCGCCACTGCGATCAGGGCGTCGATCATCGACCAACGGTACGGTCGCAGCACGACATCTTCGCGCTCTGTTGCAAGGCGACCTGTCTGCTCTCCGTGTCCAGATTCCGCGACTTCGGGTGCTTCGTAACGACCACCGGTGCGCCAGTAGGTACCGTCGGCGCGGTCCATGAAACCTTCCTCAACCATGTAACGTCGGATCGCGGCATAGTCGCCATGGACGAGCTGGATCTTGAAGTTCACGTCGCGCTCTGCATATCGCTCACCGGGTTCGAACTCCTGGGCGATCCGCTCGAGCACGAGCCTTCGTTTCCGCGCCGAAGACGGGATCTCAACAAGCCGACCACCGGAAAAGAACCGTCCGAGAATTCTCGCCTCATTCTCCGTCCATGGCCCCTCGAGGGGCGTACCAAGGTCTGGATGCTCCTGAGGCAGCGATCGCCCGATCTCGACGAGTGCACCTCTGTTGATCGTCCCGTCGGCACAGAGCAGACCGGCCGATCGAAGATCACCTACCGCCCTTGCAACGTCCTGGTTCGGTATGTCGAGACGTTCCGAGATCTCCGTCAACGATATCGGTCCGTGGGTTGATTCTGCCAGCACGGACAGCCGAAGCGGATCGAGAACTGCTCTGAGCAGCTCGAGTGGTGCAACTCTCTCAGACACTCCTGCCACCCACACGAACCGCACCCGTGCGCCGAGGGTCGGCAGCGCCTGCCAGAATCCCGGCTCCATCCGACATGGCAGCCTGCACGCCCCCGAAATACATGGACAGGGCCGGAAGGGTCCTGATGGCGAGGTTCTGCACCTCAGATGTATCCACATCAGGCTCAACCGCTAGCGTCGGAACACCATTGAATACCTCGGCATGGATGCGCGGATGCGAAACCGCAGTCTCGAGATCCATGCGGCCCACGATGTGGTTCAACAGGACTGAAGCGATGGCAGACGTGATGCGATCGGCGCCGGGCGAGCCCAGAGCCATCACTTCCCCTTCGGGCGATCGTGCAACTGTCGGTGCCATGTTCGAGAGCAGCCTCGCTCCTGGCGCCAGAACGTGGAGTCCCTCACTGGTGAGCTCGACCTCACCGAGCGAGTTGTTCAATCCAAAACCCGTGCCCGGTATCACAGCTCCGGACCCGTACCCGGCCGAAGCGGTTATCGAGCAAGCGAGACCGGTCTCATCGACCGCAGAAGCGTGCACGGTTGAGGGCGAACGATGCACCGCAGCTGGATCCCCTGCACCGGCGAGAGCAAGCAAAAGGTCCGAACCCGCAAAGCGGTCCGTGTCGCCGTCGAGCTCGGCACGACGAAATGAGAAGACGGCGTCCTGAGCAGCTGCATACTTCGCCACCGCATCTGCGGACCATCGGGAAATGTCGAGGTGCTCCATCAGCTTCAAGAGCGCAGTCATGGTGACTCCGCCAACCGCTGGAGGTGCATTTGTGGCGATTTCCCAACCACGCAATCCGATCCGTGACGGCGCACGACCCACGGGTACGTACTCCTCGAGATCGTGTCGTGTGATGAGGCCGCCGCGGGCTTGGGACGCTCGAATGAGCGCAACGCCGAGTTCGCCCCGGTACAGAAGATCAGAGCCCTCACTCGCCAGGCCTTCCAAACAATCCGCCAGATCGATATTCGTGATCACGTCGCCGCCTCGGACCGGTGATCCATCAGATCGGTGGTACATGCGCGCAGTCTCGGGATCCCAGCCGTAGATCACGTCGTGGGCATAACCCAGGTAATAGCCACTGGCCTCCGAGACGGCAAAACCGCGCTGCAGCACTTCTATGGTCCTGCCGAAGAGTTCGACCCATGGAGCAGAGCCATGGTGTCTCGAAGCAACATCGAAACCGGCGAATGCTCCGGGCGTCGCGACACTCCCCCACCCGACAACGGTGTCCATACCCCCGCCGTACTCCATGTGGACGCGGTCGGTGGACACCGACGCCGTGGACGACAGCCCACGTCCCGGCATCTCGGCATAGGCGTCGATCACCATCGGGTCGGAACCCGCTGGCCAGATCGTGATGAACGCTCCCCCACCCGGCGACACGATACCGATCTCGGTTGACATTGACGCAATCGTTGCGGCGATCGCCGCATCGACGGCGTTGCCACCGAGATCGGCGACAGATCGTCCCGCTTCTGCTGCGACGTCTGATGCTGCGGCTATGACGGTTCGTGGCATGTGTGGTCAGATTAGGACGTAACCACGGCCTGGCTCGCAACGCTGATTTCCTCATCACGAATCGCGATTTCGTGAGCAACGATCTCCACCTTGCTGAGGCGACCGTCGTCTGCGGACCAGAAACGTCGCTGCAGTGCGCCAACGACCCACACCCTCCGTCCTCTCACCGGCTCGTCAGGAATGGTGTCGGTATCCGGGTTCCATTGCACGACCGGAATGACGTCAAGACGCCGGCGAGGCTCGTCTGATCGCACTGTGACGAGAAGTCGCATCAGGGTCGTTCCCGATTCGAATGTCTGGATGTCCGGTTCCGCTGCAATCCTGCCCGCAATGACCACGAGGTTGAGATCCATGGCGCTTCCTTTCA
>JAZFUH010000143.1:0-3956 GCA_036447125.1 Acidimicrobiia bacterium
CCATCCCGACCTCGGACCGAATCTTCTCGATGTTCTTGATGTCATTGGTCAGTTCGATGCCATCAACGATGATCGTGCCCTCCTGATGGGCCTCGAGGCGGTTGATGCATCGGATATAGGTCGACTTACCGGAACCTGAAGGGCCGATGATCACGACCACTTCGCGTTCGCGCACGCTTGCCGTCACACCCTTGAGGGCCTGGAAGTCTCCGAACCACTTCTTGACACCCTCAGTTATGACGATCGGGTCGCCGAGTGTTCTCTCCAATATCTGTCCATTTTCTGACATGTTGGCTCCTTATGAAGGCTTCGACCTACCGCTCGCCGACGCCCAGCTTCTTCTCCAAGCGCTGCGAAACACGGCTGAACGTGAACGTGAACATCCAGTACACCACGGCAGCGAACAAGATGGGTTCCCTCATCACGCCGAGGAAGTTGAATGGCTGTGTCTGACCGGGCACGATCACCCGTGCGATGTGGAGGAAGTCGGCGAGGCCGACAATCGTCACGAGCGAAGTGTCCTTGAAGATGGCGATGACCTGGCCCACGAGCGCGGGAATGACCGCACGGAGCGCTTGGGGAAGCACGATGAACGCCGTTGTCTGGGACGTCGTCAGACCCATCGCTTGTGATGCCTCATATTGGCCTCTTGAGAGGGCCTGGAGCCCACCCCGCACGTTCTCCGCGAGATAGGCAGCCGAGAAGAACGTCATGGCACCTATGGCCCTCGCGATGCCACCGATCTCGATACCCGGCGGCAGGGCGACCGGCATCATGATGAAAGCCACGATCAGCCAGGTGATCAGCGGAACACCACGGACGAATTCGATGTACGCCGTTGACAAGAGACGGAAGATCGGCATCGTCGATGTCCGACCAAGCGCAAGAACAACACCTATCGGGAACGACAGGACGATGGCCACGACGGAGAGAAGGATCGTCAGCATGAGACCACCGAATGGGGAACGGTTGCCGGCAACCTCGACGGTTGAGGGTGCAGAGAGCACCATCACAAAGAAGGTGATCGCGATCACCGTTCCCGCCCAGATCCCGAGGAAGGCCCGCCTCGTCGATCCGGCACCGCCAAACGTCGGCGCCGCGAGGGCGAACAGGGCCAAACCGAGGAGCGAGAACCTGACGACGAACTCCATCGGTATCAGGAACGACGCGACTGAGATGATCAGCAGGACGGCTCCGATGATTCTGCCCAATTCGCCACGTGTGCCTGCGACGAAGTTCAAGATGAAGCCCCCGACGATGGAGAACCCAAGGATCACCGGCAAGTACCAGCCCAGAACCCGGCCGTAATCCAATCCGGGGTCTCGGAGGATGACGAGCACAATGACAGGGAACGACAGTACCCAGAGGGCGACAAGTGTCTTGCGTGCTCCCTGTTTGTGGATTCTGTCCCTGAACAGTCGAACCGCTACGTATGTTGCGATCGCGATGAGTGCGATCACCGTCCAGGGTATGCGGGTGGACCCTGCGATCGGTTCGAACACCATGATCTGGGTACCTTCCCCATCGCGAGCCGGATTCGGCAACTTGATGGTCCACAGCGCAACAAGGGCCATGCCAATAACCGCGAGGACAACTCCCATCACCGGGATGGACGCATCCCTGGCGCGCTCCCCAGGAATGGTTCGAATGGCATAACTGATACCAAGGATCACCAGACCGGCGACTACCCACACCAAGAAGGAGCGCATCGACTCAATACCGAAGGGCGAGAGCCGCAGACCCCACGGTCCCACGAATCCGCCCAATGCAATGACGGCGCCGAGTGAAGCGAGCTTGTTCCCAACATTTCGCGGTGACGTTCGGCCACCAAGCCTGTAGATCGCAAACGATGCGGCGAGCAACACGGCGACGATGGTTATCGAAACCCAAACGCGAGCCATTTGGGCGTCCGGATACGCATCGACCATCATCAACCTGACGTTGTACGTCACGGCCTCCCACCTGCGCTCCTCACTGAACACAAAGCTGAGCAGTCCTCGGTACGTCAGCAACCCGATAGAGATGAACACGACAGACAGAACCGTGCTCGCCGGTGTCGAGAACAGGTTCTTTGTCAGCCACACCCCGGGACCGTGCGGAGGCGGCTCAGGGGCAAGCTCGGTGGCGTCCGGAGCGTCCGGGAGTTCGATCCTGTGCGTCATTTCATCGCTCCACCAGCTTCAGCCTGCGGTTGTAGTAGTTGACGACAGCCGAGATCATCAGACTTCCACCGAGGAAGAACGCCATCCAAACGAGGACGATCGGCAACGTCTGCCCGTTCTTGTTCATCAAAGTCGAACCGACGGCGACGATCTCCGCAAAGGCGACCGCTGTCCCAAGCGACGTGTTCTTGAACAAGTTGAGATACTGATTCCCCATCGGGGGCAGGATGATCCGGAACGCTTGGGGCAGAACGATGAACCTGAGGAGTTGGGAGCGCTTGAGACCGACGGCCTGGGCAGCTTCGGTCTGCCCTTTGGACACCGCGAGGATTCCGCCACGGACGATCTCTGCAATGAACGATCCCGTGTACAGCGTCACGCCGAACCACACTGCGAAGAAAGGAATAGTCATCACAGCGCCGGTGGTGCCGTATTGGACGAAGTTGCCCCTCTGAATAACCGATGCCTTGGAGAAGTGCAGCGGTTGTGTTCCGTCGGACGAGAATCCCCGCGCAAGCCAATCAAAGACGTTGCTGATCCCTTTCAGAACCAGCTCCGCGATCGATAACATTTCGCCGGCAACGGTCGTCATCGTGAGCCCTGAGAAGACGAAGGCTCCAACCGCAATGATGATGCCTGAAACTCCAGCGAAGATCACCCGGAACCAGTCGTCATCGGTCAGCTTCCCGAATCCAGCGGGGGTGCGACGCGATTCGAAGAAGTTCCTGATCCACAATCCCGCTGCAAGGACCGCGATGCCGGCGACCAGGATCGGAACGAGAACCGGTGGAAGGGAGTCAGACACACTCGCGATGCTGGCGAAGACCGGCTCCATGAAGCTCAGGATCGGCCACGCAAACCATCCGACGATCGCAAAGAGAAGCAGAGTCCCGAAAGCCCAGGACTGGCTGTGGCCGGGTTCCCCGGTCTCCTCCTGGTGTCGAAGCCTTCTCTTCGCAACGTAGCTCGCCACAACAACGCCTGTAGCGATGATCACCAGCCATGGGAAGAAGCCGGTCTGCCAGCTGAACCATGCAAGACCGAAACCCTTGTTCGAGCTCTTGAACCAGTACTCACCGATGTCAACTGCGACAAGGCCGGGCAGCGTTATCGCAATGGCCTGCCAGAAGAAGATCTGGACGAGTAGCGGAATGTTGCGAATCGTCTCGATGTAGACCGTGGAGATCTTGTTGACTATCCAGTTGCTCGAGAGTCGACCGACGCCAACGACCGTACCGAGCACCGTTGCAAGGATGATCCCGAAGAACGTGACACGCAGCGTGTTGATCGCTCCGACGGCGAGCGCTCGGATTCCACTGTCGGGGTCGAGATCGATCCCCTCAAAGACGAGGAAGTCGGTAGGGTCCGTGTGCCAATTCCAGTTGAGGTCGGTTCCCCGCTCGGCGAAGTTGGCGAGCGCTCGGTTTGCAAGAACCAGGAAGATCCCAAGAACCGCACCGAGCGCAACCAACTGGACCAACCACTTGAGGAACGCAGCGTTGCGCCACAAAGGGGTCTTCTGCTGCTCTCGTACCTGAACGGTCACGCCCAAGCCTTCCTCATGGCTTCCCGATCACGGTCGAAGCCTTCTCGCGTGCTGGCACCCTATACAGATGCACGACGCGTATGCACGCATCGGAGCCTATATCCTTCCGCTGGAACTGACACGGCAGCGACACCAGCCCCCTAGGAAGACGCGGAGAGGGCACCCGATTGGGTGCCCTCTCCGTATTGGTTGTGTGTCTGTGCTTAACGGAACGGTGGTGAGTAGATCAGACCACCGTTGAACCACTG
>JAZFUH010000144.1:0-3098 GCA_036447125.1 Acidimicrobiia bacterium
GATCGATCCGGTCCAGGGGAACCTCCCGTCAACACGTTCCTCTCCACGTTCGATCGTGAGCTGGTAGGGCACCCCTTGTCGCCATGGGAAGTCCCGGATCGCAAGATCATCTGTCGCCGACGGAAGACCGGGAATGGTCGAATCGAGGGGATCACCGTTTGCCGCATAGCCGGCCCAATTGACCGAGCTGCGGTCGGGAAATCTCGGGTGATGCTGCAGCCCGAGATGACAGCTTCCGCCGTCAGGCTTGACGAGGGCCCCCTGAATTGCGAAAGTGACAAGCCTGTCGATCTCGGGACGCCGTACAACCTCGAGTGTCACCGTCACTTCGATCAGACGCTCACCGTACGGCAGATCCCACCACAAGAAGAACGATGAGACACCACTCGCGCTCGTCGGGGCACCCGCCACGCGTTCCCCGACACGCGGTGAAAGCAGGTTTCTGACCCAATCGCGCATGCACGAACCTTACAGCCGACATGCTGTCGGGGAAAGCCTTGTCTACGCTGCCTCCGATGTCAGTTGTCAAGAACCCGCTCCTACGCATCGTGCTCATGACCCTCGGCTGGCTCTGGGTTGGCATCGCATTCGTGGGTGTCCTGGTGCCCGTGCTCCCGACAACCGGTCCGATACTGCTCGCGGCCTTCCTGTTCTCGAAATCATCGGATCGTTTCGATCACTGGCTCTTGACCAACCGGTTCTTCGGGGGAATCGTGTACGACTGGAGATCCGGCAACGGCTTCACGGTCCGAGCGAAAATGGTCGCTGTTGGGGCGATCGTGGCGTCATTCAGCATCACAACGATCTGGTTCATCACGGCGCCGTACGCAAGACTCGCCATGTGGCTGCTCGCGATCTCTATCGCAACCTACATAGTCACGAGACCGACGAAGGCACGAACGACGGCTACCGAACGAGTCTCTGCGTGAGGCCAAGTCGGGCCTACGACTTCAGCCGTTGAGGTGTTCCTCACCAACGGTGGGAAGGTTCGTTGGCATCAGAGGATTTGGGCGATAATCGTTGTAGTGGCGAAGCACTTGAGCGTCACACTGGTTGCAGAGATGGACGGGGCGGGTCCCCACCACCGATAGCTGCGTTCCGCGAGATTTCTCGATGATCGCAAGAGGAACCGTCTGGAGGTCGTCGCCTCCACAGACACCACACTTCTTGGCAAGAGCCCTGCTCCATCGTGCACCACAATTCTCGCACCTCATCCTGATGGACTCCGCGGAGCGCGAACCCAGGAGGTTCTCCGCCTCGTCGCAGTCCGGACAGCTGATATTGATCGCCATCAAGAATGCAACAACGCGGTGAGACCGGCACGGGCAACGGCATAGGGTCGTCCGTGCTCGACGAATGCTGCCCCAACGGATCTTCGATCATCGCCGACCGCCGTCACCATCACAACGGTCCCATCCGCGGTCTCGATGTCAGTGAAATCCATTCGCAGGTCTTGAGAGCCGTCGACGATCATCGCGACGGCGTTCATGACGGCTTCATCGATACCTCCGCTGTCGCCAACAGGTTCGCTGTAAATACGGCCAGTGCCATCCTCGATCTCGACGACGACACTTCCGGCGGATTCGATGACGGCAACCCTTGCGATCGTCGGACGTTGCCCCGCGGCCGGCTGGAGGTGCGTAGGAACCGGATTCTGCACATCGTCCGGAATCAGATCGCCGAGTCCGCGGCCGAGTCCGGTTCGTCTCCGCTGAGTCGTCTGTTTTGGGAGCACGATAGATGGAATGGACCTTCCAACCAGACCATCAACGAGCTCCCTTACCTCGTCACTGGCTCTCGTGCCGTCAAGCCACACTCGTGCAACAGGAGGCTCATCTTCACGAATGATGACCTCAGCGGCTGCCACGCCGGGCAGGGCGCCAAGGTCGGCCCGAAGGTTCTCAGTTGTCACATCTTCTCCGAGCGTCGCACGGTAACGATACTGGTGTTTCGGATTCGTACCTGATCACAGCTTCGATCGTGTGTGAAGAATGATGCACGCATCGATGAGCACTGGGATACCGAGCTCATTCACCCGATCTCTCACTGCGTCGTCCGCTGCACCCGGCTGGATCCAGACGGCGACATCTTCCATTTCAGCGATCTGATCAAGGAGCAGCAGTGTCCGGGAAGGTGGCACCACGACGTTGATGATGTCGGGCGGCTCGGGAAGATCGCCAACGGACGCGAATGCGATATCACCGTCCACTGTCGCTCGTCCAGGGTTGACCGGCACGACCCGATATCCCTTGGTCTTCAGATCGCGGTAGATCTTTCCACCATACTTGGCCGGGTGATCGGTGGCACCCACAACAGCGATCAACGGATCGGGGAGCTTGAGACGCCCAGAGACTGGATCATCCATGGTTGGTGCAACCACCGGCCGATCTCACTATTCCTCTGCCCCTTGGTCACCTGGTGTCGTGAAGACCGCGCCGACGGTGGCCAACAGGATCCCCAGATCCAGTTTCGTGGACCGAGTCTCGACGTAGCGCTCATCCCACCCCGTTCGTTCAGCAAGAGCGATCGAGTCCCTGCCATGTACCTGAGCGAGGCCGGTGATCCCTGGCTTGACCATGAATCGCTGATGATCGAGTCCGATCAGTTCGGCCTCTTCCTGTACCAGAGGCCTCGGACCGACCAGGGACATGGATCCCTTGAGAACATTCCAGAAGTTCGGAAGCTCATCGATCGACCACTTCCGGAGCTTTGCCCCGATGTTCGTTATCCGAGGATCCTCATCGATCCTGATCGTGTACTGACTATCGTCTGCGTCGGCTTTGCGTAGTTCCGCGAGGTGATGCCTGAACACCTCTTCGTCCTGGTCGAATATCATGGTTCTGAGCTTGACCATCCAGAAGAGCTGACCGCCCCTTCCGACGCGACGCTGCCTGAAGAATGCAGGACCGGGCGAGTCGCGCTTCACTGCAAGGGCTGCAACGAACATCACAGGGAGGAGCAGGACGATCGCAACCATCGCCCCTGCGATGTCGATCGATCGCTTGACAACCTGATAGCCGTGCGAGATCTCGGTTTCATCTGCATCTCTCATGAGCGCAGCGCCCACGAGTGCGGCCAGGGCCACGACCTCTCCGACC
>JAZFUH010000145.1:0-5912 GCA_036447125.1 Acidimicrobiia bacterium
GACCTTGAAGGTCGGTATCGGCGTGGCTCTGATCGGCATCCTCGTGCGACTCTGGCTCAGAATCGAGAGCGTGAAGGTATCGGTTGCGGCACTGAGACCTTCTGAACACGGCGATGGTCCGGCCGTCGGAGAGCTCGACACAGAGTACGGACCGGCAACGGTCACGAAAGCTCCGCCAGCAGCCTTGCCGATCCACAAGATGGCAAGGACGATGTGGTTCCCGATGCTCGTCATGGGTCCGATGCTCGTTGTCGCAGGCGTCGTGACATCGATCGTCTGGTCCAACAACATCGGCACCGCGACAGGTGTGGAAGCCTCAGCGTGGACCCAGGGGCTTCAGTTCCTGGGCGAGGGCCTCGTGCTTGCAGGCATCTCGTTCCTGCTCGGCTCGATCCTTGGATCGCTGCGAGAGGGCGGCGCAGAGGTTCAGCAGGCCTTGGGCCTGAACATCACGACACTGAAGATGCCAACGACAGCAAAGGCGTTCGTTGCACTCATGGCTGCCGGCCTCATGATCTCAATGGTGCAGTTCGGCTTGTACCTGTACACGCTGACGTTCGACACGCTGGCCGAGGTCACGCCCTGGTGGGCATGGCTGGGCCCATTCCGTGAGTTGGGTCTTGCGCTCCTCCTCTCAGGAATCGTCCTGGCTCTCGTGACCATCGCAAATGTTCTCGGATTCCAGTTCTCTCGGATCCGTTCGATCGTTGCAACGGGCGAATAGGAGGATCAATCATGACAACACTCAGTATCAACGACTTCACGACCGAAACCACTTCACATGCACCGGATCGGAACATGCCGCAGAAGGCTGGCAGAGCACTGTGGCTGCCCATGTTCGTGATGGCCCTGATGGCGTTTGTCGTCGGGTTCATCCTGGCGATCATACGGGCGGACATGATCTCGACTGGTGACGACCCGCTCCAGATCGCAGCGTTCGGACACTACATCCCTGCGGCGATGTTCGTCGGATTCGCTGCAGTGTTTGCAGCGATCTCATTCGCCATCGCCAAGATCCTCGGAGAATTCCGGGTCGGCGGCGGCTCAGTGCAAGAGGCAGCAGGCGGAGATGTGAAGACGCTCAAGATGCCGGGCACGGCCAAGGCGTTCATCGGCCTCATGGCGATGGCGATGATGGTCATCCTCGGTGCAGTCGTGCTTCATGTTGTTGCAGGCGTATCGATTGCGGCTGGAGACTGGTCGGCCGTCAAAGCCGAGCAGTGGACGATATGGCTCGAGGCTGCACGGCGCTTCGGCGTTGTCCTGTACTTGTTCTCCATCACACTGGGGTTGGTGACGATCGCCAACGTGATTCGCTTCCAGACCTTCCGCATAAGGCAGGTTGCAGACACTGTATAGGAAGACATGTTGACGGAGAGGGAGAGTGCCACAGGTGTGGCACTCTCCCTCGCGCCCGGGTCCGATCTGTGACAGAACCGCTCAGCCCCCCGGGGCCCCACTCATGCCTGCACGCGACGTGGCAGGATATGGTGATGACACGAAGACAGATTCCGAAATGGTCAGTTGTCGCCCCTCTTCTCCGGAAGGAACCTCGTACCGGATCGAGAGCCGAGCGCCGGGTCGCAAAGGACGCGAACGTGTCGGATCTGAGACGAAGGGCGAAACGCAGGACGCCGAAGGCAGTGTTCGATTACGTCGATGGCGCGGCTGATGACGAGATCAGCCTCGAACGATCGAGAAAGCTCTTTCGTGATCTCGAATTCCGTCCGAACATCCTCAGAGACGTGTCCGACTGCGACCCGTCCACCGAGATCCTCGGTATCCGCGCTGCGATGCCATTCGGATTTGCGCCGACCGGGTACACGAGAATGATGCATCACGAAGGTGAACTCGCCGTCTCGCGGGTCGCACAGCGGACCGGCATACCCTTCGCTCTCTCGACGATGGGCACCACGACACCTGAAGACGTAGCGCTTGGTGCCCCGGATGCCGATCTCTGGTTCCAGTTGTACGTCTGGCGGGATCGGGAGTTTTCGAGCTCGCTCGTAGAACGTGCTCAGAGCAGCGGCTTCCGTGTTCTTGTTCTGACCGTCGACCTGCCGGTGGGTGGAGCGCGGTTGCGCGACGTGAGGAACGGGATGACCGTGCCCCCGTCACTGACGGCAAAGACGTTCCTCGATGGAGCGATGCATCCGAACTGGTGGTTCGACTTCTTGACGACAGAACCGCTGACGTTTGCGACGCTCAACTCTCTCGAAGGCAACGTGGCAGACTCGATCGATCGACTCTTTGATCCCGCACTGAACTTCGCTGATCTGGAGTGGCTTGTTTCGAAGTGGGATGGACCTGTGGTCGTCAAGGGTATCCAGACCGTTGAAGATGCCAGGAGGGTGGTAGATCTCGGAGCGAGAGCGGTTGTCATCTCGAATCACGGAGGTCGCCAACTCGATCGGTCGCCGATCCCTCTCAGGCTCATCGGTCCTGTCGTTGATGAGATCGGATCCGAGGCAGAGGTATACGTCGATGGCGGAATCATGAACGGTGCCGACATCGTGGCAGGCATCGCCCTTGGGGCTGATGCCTGTTTTGTGGGACGGGCCTATCTATACGGCCTCATGGCCGGCGGCGAGGCAGGTGTCCAACGTGTCGTCGACGTTCTGAGCGAGGATATCGTTCGAACGATGAAGCTTCTCGGCGTCAGAACGCTCGGTGAGCTGACACCGGAACACGTCGCGCTGCGTTAGGAGACGTCTCGTGACGCGAGGCGACCCCGAGTGTTGCCCCAACTGCGACACCCGGGGTCTCAGTTCTTTGTTGATCCGATCCGCCGTCTCGGATAATAGTGTAGTCACAGACTAGGGAAATGTCCATCTGTCGGTCGGGTGCTCCTGCAACTTGAGCGCCGGTAGCCTCATCCGTTCCCGGGACTGTGACCATGAAACCGAAGAATCTCGATAAGCGACTCATCACGATCCTGCTGATCGTCTTTGTCCAGATGGTCGGTGCGTCGCTGATCATTCCGATCATTCCCCTGTTTGCAAAGAACGAGTTTGGGATGTCGCCGATGCTCATCACGCTGCTGATCTCGTCGTTCTATGCAGCACAGTTCATCGGCGGCCCGATTCTCGGACGATGGAGTGACAGGGTCGGCCGCGTACCGGTGCTTGTCGTCTCACAGATAGGAACGGTCATTTCGTTCGTCATGTTCGGGATGGCCGGTTCCGTGTGGGTCCTGTTCGCTTCGAGGATCCTTGACGGCCTCACGGGAGGGAATATCGTTGTTGCCCAGGCCTATGTCACCGATATCACACCGAGGGCGAAGCGGGCACAAGCGTTGGGTTTGGTGTTCGCAGCATTCGGTGTCGCGTTTTTCATCGGACCGGCGATCGGCGGGCTTCTGGTGGGACTCGGGCCACGTGTCCCATATTTCATGGCTGCGGTAGCAGCAGGGATCGTCGTGATCATGACGATATTCACACTCGACGAATCCATGACTGCAGAGGAACGGTCCGAACACCAAGCCAGATCGGAGCGACTTTCCTTCGTGCGAGCAATTCGTGTGAAGCCTCTCATGCTTGCATTGGTGATCGTCTTCGTGGCCCAATCGGCGCTCGGCGTCGTCATGGCCACTTTTGCGCTCTTTGGGGAGGCGGTGCTGTTCGACTCGAGTCCTGAACTCGGTATCGGTCTGTTGCTCGCCATCGTCGGGCTCTTCCAGGTGGTGACACAGACTGCACTTCTCGGAAGAGCGATCAACCGCTTCGGCGAAGCGAGGGTCATGTCGATAGCCATCGTCGTTCGAACGGTCAGCCTCGGACTCTTCGCGATGGCCACGATGGTTTGGGTGATGGGAATCGGCTCCGCACTCTTCGCGGTTGGATCAGGTCTCCTGCTGCCGACCCTGCAAGCAATCGCAACGAAGACCGTCGACGACTCCATGCGAGGCGGAGTGCTCGGTGTCTACCAGTCGACAACCAGTCTTGCTGTGATCATCTCAACCGCGGCATCGGGGCTGCTGTTCGGGATCAGCCCCCACACACCGTTCATCGCTGCGTTTGCGTTGTCTGGTCTGTCACTTGTCCCAGCGCTGATGCTCGCCCGGCACTACGGTCGGGAACCACAAACCACTCACGCGTAGGAGGAGCGATGGCAATGATCGGTTTTGTCGGACTGGGCATCATGGGACACGCAATGGCGCTGAATCTCGTCGCTGCCGGTTTCGACGTCGTCGTTTGGAATCGGACTGCATCGAAAGCTGACGATCTGGTGGCTGCCGGGGCAGCGTCTGTCCACTCCCCAGCCGAAGTCGCCTCGCAGTGCGATGTCGTGATGGTGTGCGTGTCAGATACACCCGATGTGGAAGCGGTTGTGTTCGGCGCAGCAGGCATCGCGGAGACTTTGCGACCTGGTGGTCTGGTGATCGACCACTCGACGATCTCCCCTGATGCGACTAAGCGCTTCGCTGAGAGGATCGTTGAACTGGGTGGCCACTGGCTCGATGCTCCGATCTCTGGCGGGTCCGAGGGCGCGGTAAAAGGCACCCTGAGCATCATGATCGGAGGTGACACGACACAGGTGGATCGAGCAAACCCCTATCTGAGGGCTGTCGGCACGACCATCACCCACGTTGGTCCGACGGGGGCCGGACAGCTCGTCAAAGCCGTGAATCAGATTCTTGTCGTCGGAAATCAACTCGCGGTCTCTGAGGCGCTGCTGCTTGCTGAGGCCGGGGGCCTAGATCTCAAGACCACACTCGCTGCGATTGAAGGGGGTGCCGCCGGTTCCTGGATGCTTTCGAACCGTGGCCCACAGATGATCGAACGTGACTGGCGGCCGGGCTTCACGATCGACCTCCAACAGAAGGATCTGAGGCTGGTTCTTGATGCCGCTGACGGTCTTGGGGTGCCGATTCCCGGCACGTCTCTCATCTTCCAACTCTATCGCGGCCTCCAGGAACGCGGTTTGGGGTCCGATGGCAATCACGCGCTCGTCAAGGCCCTTGAGAATCTGTCCGGGATCGAACTCGGTTCCGATGGCTGACGAACGAACGGTCGGCGTCGGACCGCATCCGCCTCCCTGGCCTCAGGATGAGAGACTCGATGAGCAATTGCTCGCACACGGGGATCGCAGAAACGTCCTCGATGAATACCGGTACTGGACGACCGAGGCGATCATCGCTGATCTCGACGCGAGACGGCACAGTTTTCACATTGCAATCGAGAACTTCCGACACGATTTCAACATCGGCACGATCGTGCGAAATGCAAATGCGTTTCTCGCGCACACTGTGCACATCGTTGGAAAGAAGCGGTGGAATCGGCGTGGTGCAATGGTGACGGACCGGTACCAGCACATAGAGCATCACGGTTCGGTGAACGAGTTCGTCGACTGGGCCACCGATGCCGGCATCGAGCTCGTCGGCATCGACATCACGGATGACTCGTGTCCGATCGAGAAGGCATCCATACCAGACCGCTGTGTGCTTGTGTTCGGTCAGGAGGGCCCGGGTCTCTCCACTGAGATGGTCGAGCAGTGCACCCAGGTCCTGCACATCACCCAGCACGGTTCAACACGATCGATCAACGTCGGAGTTGCATCCGGTATCGCGATGCATGAGATGTTGCGACGGATGGGAACCAGAGACTGACGACAGGAACATCATCTGGGTTGTTGATGCTTCGGTAGGAAGTACGAAGTAGGTATGACGTATTACGAACCCGGATCAGGGGGAGACATCGGATTCCCCGTCCACAAGGCCAACTCTGGCCGCCATGGTCACTTGGGCCTCAAGCTAACACCCAGAGCCCCGAGCGAGTCGTAGTACGTCATACGTACTTCGTACTACCGGTCTTCCACCTGCCGGTTCTTGGTCGACCCCGCTCATATCCGAAGTGCCGCTATAGTCTCACCGCCAGGCTGCCGAAGCTTCAACAACTCAGATGATGTTCCTG
>JAZFUH010000146.1:0-3918 GCA_036447125.1 Acidimicrobiia bacterium
GGCGCATCGGTGGCGATCTGGGGGAGGGACTTGGGGCGAAACGAGCACGCCGCCGAGGTCCTCAGCGCCTACGGCAGCGAGGTGTACACGTTCGAGGTCGACGTCGCAGACGAGGAAGTGGTTGTTGAAGCGTTTGCCGGAACCGTCGACGCGCTCGGTCATGTGGACACCGTGTTTGCCAACGCAGGTGTGGGTGCCGGAGGGACCCGCTTCGGCGAGATGACGACAGAGGAGTGGCGCTGGGTTTTCAACGTCAACATGGAAGGGGTCTTCTGGACATTCCGTGAAGCCGTGAACCATATGCAGCCACGAGGTAGCGGTTCACTTGTGGTCACGTCATCGATGTCGGCAGACGTGGGCTTCCCAAGGGGAGAACACTACGCAGCGACCAAGGCAGGTGTGAGAGCGATGATCCAGGGACTCGCCGTTGAATACGGCCGGTACGGGATCCGCGCCAACGCGATCGCGCCGGGCTGGGTTGTCACAGGTATGACTGATGGATTCATCGAAAGCGATCGGTTCGAATCGAACATCAAGCCGAGGATTCCCGTTGGCCGGTGGGGCAGGCCTGAGGACTTCGCCGGAATCGCCGTGTATCTCGCCTCGGACGCCTCGAGTTGGCACACCGGAGACACGATCACGATCGACGGCGGTTACCTCCAGTTCTGAACCCACGTTCGCGTCCCCAGGGTTCTGGACCGGAGTGAGTCCGGGTGTGTGGCCCGGAGAACGAAAGATACGGCCCGATTCAGGGTTCAGTTCTGGAAGTAGCATGCTTGGACAGGAACCTTGACAAGGCAGGAAGCATGATCACTTTTGATGAACAGGTTGCAATCGTTACCGGTGCAGGACACGGACTTGGCAGGTCTCACGCCCTCGCCCTGGCCGAACGGGGCGCAAAAGTCGTTGTGAACGATCTGGGCGGAGCCCGCGACGGGACCGGGTCATCGTCTGACGCTGTCCAGGGCGTTGTTGCCGAGATCGAAGCTGCAGGAGGGGAAGCGGTGGCGAACGGTGCCGATGTCACCGATCTTGAGTCTGTCACTTCGATGGTCGATGGCGCCATGGAGCGCTGGGGTCGGGTCGACATCCTCATCAACAACGCGGGCATCCTGCGCGACAAATCCTTCGCAAGGATGGACATGGCCGACTTCGCCGCTGTCGTCAACGTGCACCTCAGGGGAACAGCGATATGCACGAAGGCTGTATGGGACCAGATGCGAGAGCAGAACTACGGGCGGATCGTTGTGACGACGTCTTCCTCTGGGCTGTACGGCAACTTTGGGCAGGCGAATTACGGCGCGGCGAAGCTTGGTGTTGTCGGGTTCATGAACACGCTGCGCGCCGAAGGGGCAAAGTACGACATTCGAATCAACGCAATCTCTCCGATTGCACACACCCGGATGACGGACGATCTTCTCCCCGACGAGGCAAAAGAGCTGCTGAAACCGGAAGAAGTCACCCCCGGTCTGTTGTTCCTTGTATCAAAGGACGCTCCGAATGGTGTCGTTCTCACGGCGGGCGCAGGTGCATTTGCGTCCGCTCGGATCTACGAGACAGAAGGAATCTGGTTGCCGCCCCAAGAGAGGACTCCCGAGACCATTGCTGCCAGGTTTGACGAGATCAGGGACCCGGAGGGTCAGGAGGAATTCACAGCCGGTGGCGAGCAGTCGATGAAGTTCCTGCGCAAGGCCATGGCCGGCATGCAGGAAGAGAACTGAGGAGCACGATGAAAGAAGCAGTGATCGTATCGGCGGCTCGCACACCGATAGGGAAGGCATACCGAGGGGCGTTCAACAACCTGGAAGCTCCGAGCCTTGGAGCAGTGCCGATCGCGGCCGCAATCGAGCGTGCCGGCGTCGACCCTGCCGAGGTGGATGATGTGATCATGGGTTGTGCGATGGCCCAGGGCACCCAATTCCTCAATATCGGGAGGTTGGCCGCGCTCACAGCAGGACTACCCACTTCGGTGAGCGGCATGACCATCGATCGACAGTGTTCGTCCGGCATGATGGCGATCGCAACGGCGGCCAAACAGATCGTCGTTGATGGCATGCAGATCGTCGTTGCCGGCGGTGTCGAATCGATCTCGCTCGCACAGAACGAGCACACGAATACGTTCAGGCTCATCGATCCGGCTCTCATTGCTCTCCACCCTGCGGCGTACCTCCCGATGCTTGGAACCGCCGATGTGGTGGCCGAACGGTTCGGAATATCGCGTGAGGCCCAGGATGCCTATGGATATCAATCCCAGATGCGGACGGCAGCCGCTCAGGAAGCTGGTGCCCTAGACGACGAGATCGTGCCGGTCACTGCAACGAAACAGGTGACGGATCGCGAAACGGGCGAGACGAGCCTTGAGGAGGTGACCCTCGCCAAGGACGAAGGCAACCGTCCATCGACAACCCTCGAAGGTCTTGCGGGGTTGCGTACCGTGAACGAAGGTGGTGCGATCACGGCGGGGAACGCAAGCCAGCTCTCTGACGGCGCTGCTGCAACGGTCGTCATGGACGCAGATCTGGCTCACGAGCGGGGACTTGAGCCGTTGGGCTACTACAGGGGCATGGCGGTTGCGGGTGTTGACCCTGACATCATGGGTATCGGTCCCGTCTATGCCGTCCCGAAATTGCTCGCCAAGGCCGGCCTCACGATGGACGACATCGACCTGTGGGAGCTCAACGAAGCTTTCGCCGTACAGGTTCTGTACTGCAGGGATGAACTCGGGATTCCGGATGAGAAGCTCAACGTGAACGGTGGTGCCATCTCGATCGGTCATCCATACGGAATGACCGGTGCACGTATGGTCATGCACGCCCTCATCGAGGGGAAGCGGCGCGGAGCGAAGTATGTCGTTTCGACGATGTGTGTCGGTGGAGGTATGGGAGCAGCTGGGCTGTTCGAGGTCGCTTGATGCGAGCCGTCCTATGCACCGAATACGGGTCACACGACAAGCTCGTTCTCGATGATGCACCCGATCCAACCCCTGGCCCGGATCAGGTGCTCATCGATGTGCATGCGGCGAGTCTGAATTTCCCTGACCTGCTCGTCATCAGGGGGGAGTACCAGTTCAAGCCCGAACCTCCGTTCGTTCCCGGTGCAGAGGCCGCAGGAGTCATCGCTGCTCTCGGTGAGGGAGTCACCGGGTTCGCTGTGGGCCAGCGCGTAACGTCGTTCGGTGTGGCGGGGGCCTTCGCCGAAAGAAGGGTCGCAGATGTCGGGACGGTGATCCCGATCCCTGATGAGATCACATTCGAGACGGCAGCAGCGATGACGATGGCGTACGGGACCGCGTACCACGCCCTCGTGCAACGTGGACAGCTTCGTTCGGGTGAGAGTCTGCTTGTCCTCGGTGCCGCAGGCGGTGTCGGCTCTGCAGCCGTCGAGGTCGGGAAGGTGCTTGGGGCAACGGTCATTGCGGCAGCGAGTAGTGAGGAGAAACTCGAGTTCTGTCGATCGATCGGCGCAGATCACACCATCAACTACACGACAGAGGATCTGAGGTCCAGGGTCAGGGAGATCACCGGTGGCCACGGCGCAGATGTCATGTATGACCCCGTCGGTGGTGATTTGGCCGAACCGGCCTTCCGATCGACCGCTTGGGGGGGACGGTATCTCGTGATCGGCTTCGCTGCAGGAGATGTGCCTGCGATACCCCTGAATCTGCCGCTGCTCAAAGTCGCTTCGATCGTCGGTGTCTTCTTCGGGTCGTTCTCCGCCAAGCAGCCCCAGATCGCTGCAGCGAACCTCGAGGAGATCACGCGCATGATCGTTGCAGGTGAACTGAACCCCCCGGTAACCGAGACTCTCCCACTCGAACGGGTTGTCGACGCTTTCGAGCTCATGGCGTCGCGTCGAGCAATGGGGAAAGTCGTACTCCACGTGGCGGGTTGACCACTCAGCACGCACCCCATCGCGTCT
>JAZFUH010000147.1:0-5368 GCA_036447125.1 Acidimicrobiia bacterium
GAGCATGCCGACAAATATGAGGTTGCTCTCCACATCAGAGTCGCCCTCGTCCCACTCGTGGAGTGGTCGCACTGCGAGACCGAGCACTCTCATCCCCGATCCGGCGAGAGCGGCCTCTGCCTCGAGAATTCGATCGGACCACTCGGAGTTGAGCGAGATGGCTTCATCAGCCACCCACACACGATCGGATCGATCAACCAGGCCGGTGATCGCTCCCTTCGTGAACGCGACGAACGCGGGCCGATGGGCGCCATCGAGCACTGCTGAGAGGACGCTGAGGTTTCCAGGCAGGCTCGACCCATCAGCGGGAAGCCTGTGGATCGTTGTCATACGCTTGCGCTCCGAGTCGAAAGGAACCTCCCCGATACGGGGGAGAGCATCCTCCAGCTCGTGTTTGAGCAGCCCCACTCTGGCACCCGCAACCACGAGCGCGCCCTCTGTCGGATCCCCAACGGCTCTGTATCCCGAATCACCGAAAGTAAGAGCAGCGTCGTTGCACAGGGCGCCAGTTGTGATGGCAAGCTCGATTGTGGGCAGAACTTCCCCGGGCAGTTCGTCGTCGAGGAAGAGGTGATGATTTGCCACATCGAGCACAACGGCAGTCATGCGGTTCTCGGTCAACGTACCGGTCTTGTCCGTACAGATCACGTTGACAGACCCGAGCGTCTCGACCGCAGGGAGGCTGCGAATCAGTGCTCGACGCTTGAGCATTCGCTGTGCACCAAGGGACAGGGCGATCGTCACGACTGCGGGCATAGCCTCTGGAATTGCCGCAACTGCAAGGCTCACCGACGTGAGGAGAAGTATCTCCATGTCATCTCCTCGGAACAGACCGAGTACGAAGATGATCACAACGAGAACCGTTGCGGCGACGGCGAGAACCTTTCCGAGTCCGTCGAGCCTGCGTTGAAGAGGTGTCCTGTCCTCCTCGACAGCCTGGATCATCGAAGCGATCCTCCCGATCTCGGTGGTCATCCCCGTGTCGGTGATGAGAAGCTCGCCACGCCCCATGGTGACGGTGGTGCCCGAGTAAGCCATGTTCCGGCGCTCGGCGAGTGCGCGGCCTGACTCCAGTGTCGTTTCAGCCTTCTTGCTCACAGGTTCGGACTCACCGGTGAGCGGGGCTTCCTCTATCCGAAGGTTCGCCGAGGTGATGAGTCTGCCGTCGGCTGGGACGATGTTTCCCGTCTCGAGGAGCACGCGATCGCCAGGGACGAGGTCGGCCGAAGGCAGCTGGGTTATCACACCGTCTCTTCGAACGGTGACCGCCGGCACGGCCATCTTTTGGAGAGCAGCCATGGCTTCCTCTGCTTTCGTCTCCTGCACGTAGCCCATGACCGCGTTCAGGATCACGATCGCAAGGATCGCGATGGCTTCGATCCAGTCGCCGAGCAGCAACGAGATGAGGGCTGCGACAAGAAGCACATAGGTGAGGATCGTCCTGAACTGGGCGATCAAGATCTGGAACTTCGATCGGCCGACCGCGTCCTCTATCGCGTTCGGTCCGAATCGGCTGAGGCGCGCCCCTGCATCTGTCTTGGCGAGCCCCTGGGTCGGTGAATCGAGTAGCCGCACAGCCTCGTCTGCTGTGATCAGAGACCAGTCGCGGTTCTCGATGTCCATGACGCCGCCTCCTGAGGGATCTCATCCCTCTGAGAGTTCATCCCATCGGTCGCCTTCAGCAAGGTCGATGATCGTCCAAGCCATGGCGAGAGCGCCATCGCTGATCGCACGTTCCCCATCATCTGAGAGCGTGTGCTTTGCGAACTCCTTCTGATGGTTCACGATCGGATAGCAGTGGAGATCGAGCATCGGGTGAATCGAAGCCACCTCATGGGACACGTTCCCCATGTCCGTTGATCCAGATGTCTCCTGCGGTAAATCAGCAACACGGCTCATCTTGCGGCCGGCCCTGTCCGAGTTCTCCTGGTAGAGGTCGACGAGCACGGGGTTGGAGATCATGTCCTTGTAGCGGTGGCCCATCTCCTTGACTTCGAGCCTGCAGTCGGTAGCCAAGGCTGCAGCTTCAAAGCACTGCATCACCTTCGGGTAGATCTTGTCGAGCCGCTCATCCGTCGCTGCCCGCACGTACCAGCTCATCGCGGTGTAGCCGGGGATGATGTTCGGCGCAGCGCCTCCGTGTGTGATGATGCCGTGGACCCTGTCTGAGTCCTTGAGTTGTTGGCGGAGGGTCGACACATTCACGTAGGCCTGCACTGCAGCGTCGAGCGCATTGATGCCAAGGTCAGGAGCGCCGGATGCATGCGCTTCGTGCCCGAAGAATTCGATGTCGATATGGGCAACGGCGAGGAACTCAGGGTCTACGAGGTCCCTTGTGGCTGGATGGATCATCATCGCTGCGGCGGCACCTCTGTACGCTCCCGCTTTGATGAGGTCAACCTTTCCTCCGAAGGCTTCCTCAGCGGGCGTTCCGAGGATCGTCAATCGGATCCCGAGGTCATTGACGATGGGGCCAAGGGCGAGCCCTGCACCAATGCTCGCAGTACCGATGATGTTGTGGCCGCACGCGTGACCAACTTCAGGGAGTGCATCCATCTCAGCACAGATGATCACTTCTGGTCCTGACGAGCCGATGCGTGCTGCGAACGCGGTATCAAGACCGTATGCGGGGTACTCCACCTCAAAGCCACCTGCGGCCAGCATGTCGACGTATCTGCGGGATGTCTCATACTCCTCGTACCCAAGCTCAGGGTTTGCATACATCCATTTCGAGAGCTCGCGAAGTTCTTGTTCATGCTTGGAGAACTCGTCCTGTGCCCGCTGCTTCGTGTCCACGTGTGCCTCTCTTCCGAATACCCCTGCCGACGTTCAGGTTCCACTCCGGGTGGGTCAGGGTACACCGTCCTCCTGTGTCAGATAGCTGGACAGCGTCGTAGTATCTCGACGAAAAGGAAGTATGCATGGGCCACTACCACGACGTCTCGATGTCGGCCACCGAGACAACGAAGGGACTGCGGGAATTCATCCCGGACACATACGAAGGGTTCCACGATACGCATCGTGCCGCATTCACGGACGGTGCGCTCTCGCCAGCTGTCAAGGAGATGATGGCCGTTGCGATCGCAGTTTCTGATCGGTGTGAGGGGTGCATCGCTTCTCATGCTCGGGGTGCTGCTCGTCACGGTGCAACCGACGAACAGTTCGCCGAGATGATCTCCGTCGCGATCTTGATGAACGGCGGGCCCGGAACGGTGTACGCACCGAAGGCCTGGGTGGCGTTTCAGGAGTTCAAGGAGCGTTACGCGTGAACATGATTGCTGCCATCCCTTCCCCCTCTCAGAACGTTCTCGAGTTCGGTCCCTTGACGATCCATTTCTATGGCATCCTCATCGCGATCGGGGTCATCGTCGCGATCATCGTTTCCAAGAAGCGGTACGAGCGGTTCGGTGGGAGCGGGGAGCTGTTCGAGTCCGTCGCGATATGGGCGATCGTCATCGGTTTTCTCGGCGCGAGGGCTGGATACGTGTTCACTCATACCGCCAGGTTCGAGGGCCGGCCGTGGGCCGTGTTCTTCATCTGGGAGGGCGGTCTCGCCTTGTACGGCGGCCTCTTCTTCGGTGCGCTCGCGGTCATATACCTCATCAACAGACGCGGCGGAGATGCCTTTGCGTTCGCTGACGCGGCTGCCGTGGGCATTCCGCTGGCACAGGCCATCGGACGATGGGGGAACTACTTCAATCAGGAGCTCTTCGGCACACCGTCAGATCTGCCATGGGCGATCATCATCGGCCCCGGGCACCGTCCTGCGGGATACGAGCAGTTCGAGACCTTCCATCCAACGTTCCTGTATGAATCCCTGTGGAACGCGCTCATCTTGGTGCCCGTCATCCTGTGGCTCGAGAAGCGTGGCAAATTGGCGAAGGGTGCTTCGTTCGGTGTCTACATCGTGATGTACAGCTTCATTCGTTTCACGATGGAGCTGCTTCGTACCGACACCACATTCAGATTGTTTGGTATGAGTAGAAACGGCTGGATCTCGGTGGCGGCCTTCATCGGTGGTTTGATCTGGATCTACTGGATGCAGAAGAGAGCAGAGGAGCGGACACTCGTCGGGGAGTCAACGCTTCTGTCACCCCAACCGGCGCCGCATAGCTCGCCCTCCCTTTAGGGGGGACGTCAGGCGGTCGCAGCCGGATCCGGTTGGTGCAAGCCAACGATCATCCCCGTCGTGTCCGTGAAGTAGCAGGCGTGGCCAACGCCAGGGATGGTGAACCTGGGGACGACGATCTCACCGCCTGCGAAGATCACCTTCCCCATGTATCCCTCGAGGTCGTCGACCGTGATCGTTGCCACGGTTAGGGGCTGACCGTCCTCTGACGTCGTGAAGCCCGTGTCGATACCTGGCTCTTCGCCGTGGTTTGCCACGAAGTAGTCCTCTGCACCCCAGGGCTGAGGATTCCAATCGAACACGTCTCTGTAGAACTTGGTCGACGCTTCGACATCACCGCTGTTGAATTCGACGTAGTTGACATGTGCCATGGCGCTCTCTTGGTGGGGAAGATCAGCATAAACGGGGACGTGGAAAGGGGAGTGGATGACCCACTCCCCTTCCTGGTATAGGTCTGTGACCGATCTACTGCATGTCCTCGTGGTGGGCCTCGTGGGAGTCGTGCTGGGCCTTTTGGGAGTCAGCGAACAACTCGCCGATGGCTCCGATGCTCGACAGAATGCCGCTCGTCTCCAGCGGAAGGAAGATCTTTGTTGCCTGTCCGTCTGCGATTCCTTCGAGCGCCTCAAGATACTTGATCGCGATGAGATCAGGTGTCGGGTCGCCGGTGTGGATGGCTCCGAATACGCGCTCGATCGCCTGTCCCTCACCTTCGGCAACTGTCAGCTTCTGGTACTTCTCTGCGTCAGCGACTTCCATGATGGCCTGTGCCTGACCTTCGGCTTCAAGGATCCGGGCCTGCTTCACGCCCTCGGCTTCGAGGATCCGGGACCTCTTATCGCCCTCTGCCTCCGTGATCGTGGCACGGCGGTCCCTCTCTGCCTTCATTTGGCGATGCATCGCCTCTGTGACGTCTGCGGGTGGATCGATCCGTTGAATCTCCACGCGCACGACCCTCGTGCCCCACACGTCCGTCGCTTCGTCGAGAATCGTACGCAATACGGTGTTGATGATATCTCGCGATGTGAGCGCAGCGTCGAGATCCATGTCACCGATGACATTCCTGAGGTTTGTCTGGGCGAGCTTGGTGGCAGCAAGGATGAAGTTTGCGACGTTGTACTTGAGCTTCACCGGATCGGTCGCCTGGTAATAGACGACGGCATCAACCGTCACGACCACGTTGTCCTTGGTGATGACTTCCTGGGGGGGAACGTCTACGACCTGCTCGCGCATGTCGAC
>JAZFUH010000148.1:0-3078 GCA_036447125.1 Acidimicrobiia bacterium
ACGCGGCTCCTGCGATCCGCTGCTTCTGCACCGGTGATCGAGAGCGGGATACCGGCGAGTTCCATGCGCCGCTCGAGTGCACTGCGGAATCTCTTCGGACAGGTACCGAACCCGGCAAGTGGGACCGTCTCGCCTCGCGCAAGGCGAGAACGTTCCGCGTGCTCGACGACAACCGGGGGTAGAACACCGAGCGGTTGCCCCGGAATCGCTCCAGGTTCGAGGCGGGTGATCACTCCATCGCCTTGTGGGGTGATGGAGATCCGTATGTACCAGGGCAAGAACTCCTCGTTCTCGTCGTAGTCAAGGCTGATTTCGGAGAAGGCCTCATAGGGGATCCGGTACGTGTGATCAATCGGGTCACTCCCGACGACGTAGAAGAGTGCCCGGTCTGAAAGCAACCAAAACAGGACCGCACGTTCGGAGTCCCTGCGATCAAGACCTGCCGCCGACCGGTCAAGTGTCTCGTCGTCCACCGTGAGCGGACGAGCCTTCGTCTTGGCCTCACCCCTACCGAGGTCAAGCACCGTCTGTTTGAATCCATGCAGGATGGGCATGGAGCAAGGGTAGACCGACGGCTGAACTCCGTCTGAAGTGTCTACTGTGAACCCCTATGCCTAACGACCTGAGAGCAACCGGCCACGAGCAGGCGTGGTCGTGGCCATTGCCAGACTGGGACCGCATGTGGCGACCGTCGTGCTGGCTGAACAAGCCGCCAAAGCCACACAGGGCCCACATCTTCCATCTTGTTGCCATCCTCGCTCTCGTCGGATACGCCAACATCATCACCAACGAGGTGCTCGACGAGGCCTGGCACATCCCGTTCAACCTCGGCATTCTCGGAGCCGCCATCCTCATCGCTCGTCGGGCAGGAACGACGTGGACCACAATGGGATTACGAGCCGACCGGATCAGACGGGGCGTCACCGTCGGTGGGGTTGTCGTCGGCGTCATTGTTGCAGGGATCGCGATCGCCATCGCCGTCCCTGTAACCCGCGGCCTGTTCAGGGACGATCGGATCATCGGAAGTTCCGTCGCTTGGGTGATCTTCCAAGCATCTGTTCGGATTCCACTCGCAACTGCTCTCTATGAGGAGGTGCTCTTCAGAGGGATCGTGTTCGGCATGCTGGTTCGGAGGCGGTCCCCGCTTGTCGCCGGGCTGATGACATCATTTCTCTTCGGACTGTGGCACATTCTTCCGACCATCGACACGCTCCAGACGAATCCGGCAGGCAACCTGTTCACGGGGATCATCGGCGTAGCCATGGCGATCGCCGGTGCCATTGCAGGGACGTTCGTTGCCGGGCTTGGTTTCCTGTGGATCCGTCTCTATGCAAACAGCACCTACGCCTCGGTGCTTGCCCACATCGGCACCAATTCTGTTGCGATGCTCGGATCCCTCGTCGTCGTCCACCTGCTGTAAATCCGACTGCCCATGCTTGACATCCGGCCGACTGCACGCGAGCATGCACGGCTCTGGTCCTCGCGGACCGGGCACGCGAAAGAGGAGGGCCGATGAACAGGCTGACCACGCCAAATCCATCGTCAGTGGCTCCCACGCGCGCTCGCATGCTGTAACTACAGCCCCTTCCGCGCTCTCGAGACCCGCCAAGGTGATGGACTCACCGTTTGTGACGCCTGTCTCGCCCCCCGACCCTTCAAGGACCACCCATGATCCCCGTACGCGCATATTTCAGACTCTTCACCGGATACCTCCGACCGCATCGCGCCAGGGCCGTGCTGCTCAGTGCCATCCTGCTGATCACGATCGCCCTTCAGCTCGTCAATCCGCAGCTGATCAAGCTGTTCATCGACAATGCGATTGCCGGGGATCCGGCATCGGCACTCGTTCCGATCGCTGTCGTGTTCATGGTGGTAGCGGCCATCCACCAACTCCTCGCGGTGTGGTCGACGTTTCTCGCTGAACAAATCGGCTGGTCGGCAACGAACCAGCTCCGCGCAGAACTGACTGACCATGTGCTACACCTCGACATGGGATTCCACAAGAGCACAAGCCCCGGAGCGCTCATCGAACGAATCGACGGAGATGTCACAGCGTTGTCGAACTTCTTCTCATCCATGATCATCAAAGTGCTCGGCAACTCGGCTCTGTTGATCGGGATTCTCATACTCCTGTGGATGGAGTCGTGGATGGTTGGTCTGGCTATCACTGTGCTCACGGCCGGCACATTCCTGGGACTCTTCCGGCTGCACGGAGTAACGGTTCCGTGGCAGAAGGACATCCGAGCAACTGCAGCCGAGTTGAACGGGTTCATCGGTGAACAGATCGACGGGACCGAGGACATCGAGGCAAACGGTGCAACCGGGTTCATGCTCTCGCGCTTTGACGCCATCGAGCGCAAGTGGCTGCCCCAGGTCGTCCGCGGCTGGACGGGTTGGTCGATGATGTGGAGCGCATCCATGGGTCTGTACTTTGCCTCGCTTGCCGTTGCCTTTCTGTTCGGGTCCTGGCTGTTCGGTGCGGGAGCACTCACGATCGGCTCGGTCTATCTCGTGTTCCAGTACGTCGAGATGGCACACAGACCGATCGAACAGATCAGAGAGGAGCTCATCGACCTCCAGAAGGCTGGTGCGTCGATTGAACGAGTGGAGGAGCTTCTCGCAACGCAGACGGCTCTCGTCCAGCGTGACAACATCGTGCTCGGCGACGGACCACTTCCGATCCAGTTCGATGGCGTCATGTTCAGGTACGACGACGAGGCGGGCGACGAGATCGTCCTTGACGATGTCTCGTTTGACATCGCTCCCGGAAGGATCGTTGGCCTCCTCGGCCGAACAGGTTCAGGCAAGTCGACGGTCGCCAGGCTCGTCACCCGGATGTACGAACCTCAGGGTGGTGCTGTTCGCATAGGCGGATCGGCGACATGGGACCTGGACATCTCGGATCTTCGTCAGCGCGTCGCAATGGTCACCCAGGATGTGCAACTGTTCCGAGCAACCGTGCGGGACAATCTCACGTTCTTCAACGACTCGATCACCGATGACGAACTGCTCGACGTCATCCACAGACTTGAACTCGATGAGTGGCTGGCCTCGCTTCCTGCTGGTCTCGATTCGATG
>JAZFUH010000149.1:0-5272 GCA_036447125.1 Acidimicrobiia bacterium
ACAACGGCCAGTAGACCGACTGTCAGAAGGAGAAGCGCCCAACGCTGTACGCGAGAAGGTGACATGAACCCCTCAGGCTAGTGGGAATCGTAGAAAACAGATATCAGATCAAGAAAATACCCAGATGGCGAGCCAGAACAGGGGAGCAGCGACCGCAGCACCGTCGAACATCGAAAGCGCCCCTGGGGGATCCTCGGTGTGGCTGATCACACCTGTTCTCAGCATCGAACCGAGGGTTCGGCCTGCGATGACTCCGGCTGCCGCGGCGACCCCGCCGAGCAGGCTTGCAGCCATGTCGAGCTCTGAGATCACGAGGCCTGCAAGAAGCCCGGCGAGGAGCGCTCCGAGCAGCGCACCGACGTTGGCGTCCACCGACTGGATCGCAGCGCCGTATGCACCGGCAACCCACGCACCGATGAGTGCAAGGACGGTGATGAGCACGAATGCAACCACAGCGAACGATCCGGTGAGGCGTATCAGGACAAGACCTGCGCTCGCCCCGCCTGCGATCATGGTTACCAGGGTCGTTGCTGCTGTGATCCCGAATTCGCGGTGCGAACGATCGAAAACGGGCCAGGTGACTGCGACAATGATCGCCAGAGCGATGCCAACGGCAAAACCTTCGAATCCCCAGGCATACGCGCCGACGGCCCCGAAGGTCGTTCCGATCAGGGGGGGGAAGACGACGAACGGCTCTCTGATACGTTTCGAGGACTCCGAGAGGTCCCAAACCCAGGCGAGAATCGCTCCGACGGCAACGAAGACGAACCATGCCT
Source organism: Acidimicrobiia bacterium (assembly GCA_036447125.1). Lineage (GTDB taxonomy): Bacteria > Actinomycetota > Acidimicrobiia > Spongiisociales > UBA5794 > B3-G11. Next base: position 777 of record JAZFUH010000149.1, read on the forward strand.
CATCGGCCCATGCCACGGCGATCAGAGCAACAACGAGAGCAATCGAAAGCAGGTTCGGGCCGAAGTCGAGTTTGGGCACCGTGATCGCCCCTCCGGATACCGGGGGTATGAGAGCAACCTCATCGGTTGGGGCCAGCTCGGTCTTGTGTTCAGCCGGTTCGCCGTTCACCCACACGCCGGCGACCGCTGCACCCTCGGTGAACCGTTCACCGAACTCCGTATTCGCCTTGGCGAGCAGTTCCTCAACGGTCATGGCATCGATGTCTACCCGGTCCGTCCCCGCGGACTCCCTCAGGTTGGCGAATAAGCGCAGAGTGGCCATGGGAGGGAGACTAACGGCTCCCCGGACGCGAAGCGGTAGCCCGCCACTTGTCGCTATGCCACGACGGTCCCGACACATTCCCCGAAGCCGATCGGTACTGCGCCTTCGGCCGTGCAGCGACCTCGAATCGTGACCGTGTCACCGTCCTGGAGGAACGTTCGGGTCGATCCGTCAGGGAACTCGATCGGATCGATGCCGTTCCATGTGATCTCGAGGAGCGAACCGAACTCATCGCGAGTGGGTCCGGAAACCGTTCCTGAGGCGAAGAGATCTCCAGGACGAACAGTGGCGCCGTTCACCGTGGCATGGGCGAGTTGCTGGGCCATCGTCCAGTACATGTTCGTGAACGACGTTGCCGTTACTTTGTGTTCCTTGTCGGTTCCGTCGGGTGTGATGCCGACCGATAGGTCGAGGTCGAACCCGATGCGATGCTCTGACGTGAGATACGGCAGGGGGGCGGGGTCCTGATCGGCCGCAGGCACCCGAAACGGCTCGAGAGCCTCCAGAGGAACGATCCACGGCGAGATCGTTGTTGCGAACGACTTCCCCAGAAACGGACCGAGGGGAACATACTCCCACGCCTGGATGTCGCGTGCGGACCAGTCGTTGACCAGGCACAGACCGAAGATGTGGTGTTCTGCTTCATCGATCGGAATCGCCGTCCCGAGACCCGGGCCTCTCCCGGTGATGAAACCGACCTCGAGCTCGATGTCGAGTTTCCGGGAGGAGCCGAACACCGGTCCCTGTGGGTCCTGTCGTTGGCCGAAGGGTCGCTTGATCGTCGTTCCGGACACGACGACCGTGCCTGCTCGCCCGTGGTACGCAACCGGGAGGTGCTTCCAGTTCGGGAACAGCGACTCACCATCAGGTCGGAAAAGCTTGCCGACATTCGTCGCATGCTGCTGCGAGGAGTAGAAGTCGACATAATCTCGAACCTCGATCGGGATACGCATCTGGACGGGATGATCGATGATGAGATGGTGCTTCTCGCAGAACGATCGGCCATCGGGGTTTGATCGGTCGAGTACCTCGGCGATATGGCTCCTCACAGACGACCAGACACCGCGGGAGTGACCGAGTAGATCGTTGAGTGATTCGCGGCGGAACGTATCGCGGTCCAACCCTGTGTTCGTGAACAGGCCTGCGCCCTCGGCACGGGCAAGATCGAAGACGGCATCACCGATCGCCACTGCGCAACGGACGCCGGAAGCGTCGGCGATCACACCGTATGGCAGATTCTGGATTGGAAAGTCCGATCCATCGGGCACATGCACCCACGATCTACGGGTTTGGTCCACTGTCATGCTCCGCCTCCAAGAAAACCAAGATGTTCGAGAGCTTCGGTCGGCTCGTCGAAGTCACACGAGCCGTATGCGATGAAGCCCGTCTGGCGCATCCGTCTGAGTGCCGATCCCGGAACCTCATGGCCGCGCCACGTTGCGAACGCCGCGGAGAGGGAGAAGGCCTTCGGGTCTGTGTCCGTGATGATCGCTTCGATGGTCATGATGTCTGATCCGGTGACAGCAAGGACCGCTGCCATGAGAATGTTGACGAACCCATGGCGCTCGATGCCGAGATCCTCATCGAAGTGTCGGATCGGTTGGTGCAGACCGGCAGTGGCCTTGAAGGGAAGGCCCTGATCCGTGGCCGCCATGATGAACTCGGCTGTTTCTGCAGATGTTGGGACCAGATCTGCAGTTTCTCCACCGCACCTGAGTTTCGCGCCGCCGACTCGCCGCCGCGATCTGAGTGCATCTGCGATGAGCCCGACCTGAGCTGTGATCGACCCTGATCGATCCACCTCGACAAAGGGCACGACCTCTGTGCCCACCGACAGCATGGCGTCGAGCAGCGAGCCCGATCCCACAGCCGTTGCTTCGGTGAGTTTCGCCTCAACCGCTGCGATCGTCATCACCGGGTTCATCTCTGCCTGAAAGTCGACGGCGTGTGCGGCCGATTCGCCAGCAGGCAGATCGAAGACAACGCTGATCTCCCAGGGTGTCTCGCCCCGTGTCAAGGTCGCGGTCGCGACCGCTGCAAGATCTGGGAGTTGGGATGCCCGACAGAGAAACCGTCCTCCAACCCAAGCCCGGGGTTCGGAGCGGATCCTGCGGTACGAAGCGAATGCATCCGGCATCGATCGGGACGCTGGTGGGAAAAGTCCCGCGTAGTCGATGAGTGCGGCGAAGGCAGCGGTGCGGGCATCGAGGACCAGTCTCATCGACCCTCGAGCCATGTCCATGCGTAGCCGTCCTCCTCGGAATCCCTTGCGCCCGGTCCGAGATCGAGTGGCCGGAACGTATCGATCATCACTGCAAGTTCCTCCGTGCCCCCCTTGCCGATGGATGCCTCGACCGATCCGGGCTGAGGTCCGTGCGTGTGACCGGCGGGATGGAGCGAGATCGAGCCCCTCTCGATGCCGGAACCCTTCCGTGACATGAAGTTGCCCTTCACGTAGAACAACACTTCGTCACTGTCGACGTTCGCGTGGTTGTACGGAGCGGGGATCGCCTCAGGGTGATAGTCGTACAGCCGGGGAACGAAGGAACAGACAACGACGCCGGGTGCCTCGAAGGTCTGGTGCACCGGTGGTGGCTGGTGGATGCGGCCGGTGATCGGCTCGAAGTCGTGGATCGAGAACTTGTACGGGTAGAGGCAGCCGTCCCACCCAACGACATCGAACGGATGATGTTCGTAGACGAACTTCGTCATGCCACCCTTGTGTTTGACGAGCACATCGACATCTGAGCCCTCCCGAAGCAGCGGCTCTTTGGGTCCGTGGAGATCCCGTTCGCAGTATGGGGCATGTTCGAGGAGTTGGCCGTTGCGTGACAGGTAGCGTCTCGGTGGTCCGATGTGTCCACGCGTCTCGAGAATCAAGGCCCTGACCGGCTCGTCTGAGGAATCCAGGACGTAGCGGTGGATCACCGATGCAGGGATGATGAGATAGTCCCCCGGCTCGAATGTGATCGCCCCGAACACCGTCTCGAGCGTCCCTGATCCCTGCTCGATGTAGACCATCTCGTCGCCCGTGGCGTTCTTGTAAAGCCCGGAGTCATCCGATCCGACGAAGTATGAGAGGGTGCAATCCTCGTTCCCCATGAGCAGGGCACGAGCCTTTACGGTGCTACCCCCGGCCTTGAGTTGATGGGTCTTGAAATGGCGGGGCTTCAACGGATGGTTCGGCAACAGTTCCTGATCCTCTGTCTCGACGCCTTCGATCGCTCTGAGGCCCGTCGGGATGTTCCTGTGATAGAGCAATGCGGAATCGAAGGAGAATCCTTCCTCACCCATGAGCTCCTCCGCGTAGAGGGATCCGTCCGGCCGGCGGAACTGAACATGTCGTTTCGGCGGTATCTCACCGACCGATCGGTAGTAGGGCATGGTGCTCCTTGGGGCAGCTGCCTGTCATGGTACGCGAGTACGCGAATCAGACCGATGGCTTCCCTACGATTGGTGTCAGATTCCCGAGGAGGCACATGGATACCGATCTGACACTGCGCGCCGAAGAGTTCGCATCGAAGGATCCTTTCCCCATGAAAGGCTTCGGCCCCGTCGAATGGTGGGTTGGGAACGCGTTCATGACCGCACAGGCACTCAGGTCACTGCTTGGCATGGAGATCATCGGCTATTCGGGACCCGAAACCGGGGTGAGGGATCGCTCCTCGTACCTGATGCGTTCCGATCAGATCCGCTTCATCATCTCAGGCGCCCAGGGACCGGATCACGAGATTGCCGATCACGTCCAACTGCACGGTCCCGGAGTGAAGGATGTCGGGTTCCTTGTACCGGACGCCGTCGCCGCATTCGAACGCGCCATTGATCGCGGCGCAGAGCCCCACATGGATCCTGTTGTCTTCGAGAATGACCGTGGCGCCATGGTGCAGGCGACGATCAAGGCATACGGCGAGACGGTTCATTCACTGATCGAGATCGAAGGTGACGATCCAAGGTTCGAGGTGCGTACGGATACGATCGCGCGATCGACGGGGTTGCACGCCATCGATCATGTGGTCGCCAACGTCGAGCTTGGCAAGATGAACGAATGGGTCGATTTCTATGACAGGATCTTCTCGTTCACCATGCTCAAGCACTTCGATGATGACGCGATCTCGACCGAGTACACGGCGCTCATGTCAAAGGTGATGTCGGGCGGGAACGGGATCATCAAACT
>JAZFUH010000150.1:0-2295 GCA_036447125.1 Acidimicrobiia bacterium
TTCGCTTTGCGGTTGCGGTCACGAGGACCTCTGTGTCTCCAATGCGAGCAACGACTGCCCCATCGGAGAGTTGTGCGAGCTTTCCGGTGCTCAGTGAGATCTCTACCTCACCTACACGCCCGCGTACGGTGGTCTCTGCCACTCGTTTCTCCTTCTGTATGGGAGGAGGCCCAATTGGCAGTGGTCGACATTCGAGATGTCTGTTCGAACAGCGACCACTGACAACTGGATCACTTCCTCCGTCGTTTGGTCGATCTAGATATGACTGACGGTGGCCAGAGCCGCCGTCGGATCAGTGCTAGCGACGCAGTCCCAGTTTTGCAATCAGGGACCGGTAACGCTCCACATCTTGTTCGTGGAGGTACCGAAGCAATCGCCGACGCTTCCCGACCATCATGAGCAGACCTCTCCGGCCATGATGATCCTTCTTGTGGACCTTCAGATGCTCGGTGAGGTGATCGATACGCTCCGTCAACAACGCAACCTGGACCTCAGGCGAGCCTGTATCCGTGGCATGCGTGCCAAATTCATCTACAACAGTTTGCGTGTCGTTCACGAGGTACTTTCTTACGCGAGTAAGTGGTCGGGCGAATGCCCACGAGAGATGATAGCAAGGTTCGGCTCTATCGTGCCGAACCTTCAGATGCCAGAAGCCAGAAGTCAGAAGGCGGAAGTCGGAAGTCAGTTGTCTCGTATCTGACAACGAGCGCAGTCCTCCCGTCAGCGGACGACTGCTTCCACCTCGATCTCGACCAACCATCCCGGATCCAGAAGGGCTGCCACAACCACCATCGTTGCGGCTGGTTCGGCCTTGCCGAAGATTCCCTTGTGCGCTCGACCGACCTCATCTGCGTCGCTCGGGTTGGTGATGAACATACGAGTTCGCACAACGTCGGCCAACGAGCCACCAAGGGCCTCGATAGCCCGCCCTGCGATCTCTCCACAGCGAAGCATCTGCATGTACGCGCCGATGGCCAATTCGTGTCCCGGTTCAGGTACCGGCGCTGTGCCCGCTACGTGGATCGTGTCGCCGACCCTGACCGCCCTGGAGAAGCCATAAGCAGGCTCATAGGGGGAAGTGCCGTGGTGGTAGCTCCTTTGCATCGCAGGAGCCTACAGCGCCCAGCAGTCACTGCGCTCAGCGGGCGGTTGGCGGACTCCGGACGGCTGACTGCGCCCCCGGTCACCTCACCATCACGAGTCCACCACCGCTGCCGCGACTCGGTTGCCAAGCCGGGCGTTTGCGCTTGCCATCGTTCCAAACACACGACCCGGCCTCCTTGACCTCAGCCGCAATGCACTCAGCCACGGATTCGTTCGCAAGCACCGACCCGTGTGCCTGCCACACGCGAAACAGTGAGAGCAACGGGCTGAGCGGTAGCAAGAACCTTGCGGGCACTCCACCGTCGTGGACAAGGTCATACACACGCATGCCTGCGGGGTTGGCACGGAAATTTGTGATTTCAGCGTCAGGATTTCTGATCGCGATGACCTCCACGCCTGAGGCCCTGCCCAGATTCTCGCGGATGTCCCTGCAGGAACCGTCCGTGCACCTCTCCACCTCGAAGCCACCGTTGTCGGGCAACCATGCGCTGATGCCTCCGATGCGCTGGAGACCACCGAGCCAGCCGCCTGCGATCGCTGGATCGAGTAATGCAGCACCCAGATAGCCGTTGATCGGCGGCCTCGACCCGTCGTCAAGGGAACCGATCATCGACACACCGACTGCACCCCCTCGCGAGTGATGCAACGAATAGATGTTGCTGTGGTCAACGGAAAGCTCGCGAATGAGCCTGTCGAGGGCCTCCGCTGCTCGCTCAGTCGACGCAGTGCGGCTCGCCTCCGTCGAGGTAGTGCCTGAGCCCACGACTCTGTAGTCAAACGCTGCCACTCGATCCACCGATACACCCAGTTTCTCCAGCAACATGTCGAAATCGTGTCGTGATCCGCCGTTGCCATGAACGACAACGAAGAAGGGCTCGTCATCCCGTTTCCGTCGACCCCTGGCGATCACTGCGCCACCAGCCACCGCAGTGATTCCCACAACCCCACCGAAACCTATCGGTGGGGTCGGAGCATCCGAACCAAGCAGCCGCACCGGGGATTCCACGATGGGAGTCGGCGAGAGGACGAGTCCATCTCCCGGAGAGATCGGGTCTGGAGGTGCATCGGCCGGCACCACGAGGAGCAGGCCCGCAACAAGAAGAGGAAACATCGGCACTCCCTTTCGGGAAGCGCGGAACGTGATAAGCATCTGTCACACACATACCCGAGTCAAGGGAGGTGATCGCGACA
>JAZFUH010000151.1:0-4972 GCA_036447125.1 Acidimicrobiia bacterium
TGACAGACCCACCCTTCGGCGGAGCTGTGCACAGGCTCTATGGGGAGAGTCTCCTGGTTGCCCAGCGCAAGCAGAAAGAGCTCGGGGCTGACGAGATCTACTGGCAGGACTACACGGCGTTCCCGACATGGCGTCCACCAACGATGGAATCTTCGCCCTCTGAGTACGACCTGACCCTCATCTCATACAAGCTTGTGACGCACAAGCAGAGCCGCACGTCGATGATCCCGTTGCTCACCGAACTGAGCGGGAAGCAACGGCTGGACATGAATCCGGAGACTGCGGACAGGCTCGGTATCAAAGAAGGTGACGAAGCGGTCGTCGAATCTCACAACGCCCTGACCGGCGAGACAAGGCAACTTCGCACGGTCGTGGCGCTGACATCAGGAATCCGTCCGGACGTGGTCGGGATGCCGCATCACTTCGGAGGCTGGAGCCCGGACCGCAACAAAGGCCTTGGGCCGTCACCGAACGAGATCTTCTACACCGGTGAGGGCTACATGGCCTGCACGGCCGACCAATCATTCCACGTGAAAGTCAAAGTCACGAAGGGCGGTGATGCCTGATGACTAAATACGCAATGGCCGTGGATCTTGACCGGTGTCAGGGGTGCCGAGCGTGCATGGAGGCCTGCAAGATCGAGAACAACACACCCCAGGCAGTCTTCTGGATGTACGTGTTCCGGACCGAGACCGGGGAATACCCCGACACGAAGCAGTCGTTCCTCCCCAGACCCTGCCAGCACTGCAACAACCCGCCGTGCGTCAAGGTATGCCCCGTCGGAGCGCGATTCCGCAGGGAAGAGGGGATCGTTCTCACCGACTTCGAACGCTGCATCGGCTGTCGGTACTGCGAAGTTGCGTGCCCCTACGGGGTCAACTACTTCAACTGGCGTCAACCCATGGCGGCGTTGGAAGCCTACGAGTTGGACTTCACCGATCCCGATACCAGCGCCGTGACCGGTGGTGTGATCCCGTCGTACAAGAATCCCGACCTCGACCAACTCCAGGGAGAGGAACAGCGACTCACCGCAGGCAGCGCCCACAACGTGGGCGTCATCGAGAAATGCACATTCTGTGTCCAGCGAGTCGACAAAGGTCTCCAGCCCGCCTGTGTCGAGACCTGCCCAGTGTCTGCGCTCCAGTTCGGTGACATCGAAGACACGGACAGTCCCCTCTCTGTGTATGTACGCAACCGCTCCACATTCAAGTTGCTCGAAGAACTTGGCACCGACCCGAGCGTGATCTACCTGGGCGGCTCCCCGCCCCCAAGCGACGTACGGGAGATCGAGCGACCCTTGACCGAGGTGACATCGTGACCGCCGAGACCATGACCAAACGAGAACTCCCCCAGGGAGTCGGCATGCTGACGCCGGGATGGCTGGCGTTCTTCGCCGTGGCGATCATCGCTGCCGTCGCCGGCCTTCTGGCTTACACCAATCAGCTGAACCAAGGCATGATTGTCACCGGCCTGCGCGACTTGGGCACAGTACGGGGTGCCCCGTGGAGCTTGTATGTGGCTTTCGACGTGTACTTCGTCGGCGTATCGTTCGCCGGGATCTCCACAGCGGCACTCATCAGGCTCTTCAACATCGAGAAGCTCAAGAGCGTCGCCCGGATGGCGGAGTTGCTTACCGTCGTGGCGCTCCTGCTGGCTGCGCTGGCGATCATGGCCGATCTCGGTCAGCCGCTGCGAGGAATTGTGAACCTCTTCAGGTACGGCCGACCCCAGTCGCCGTTCTTCGGAACGTTCGCCCTCGTGATCGCCGGTTACCTGTTCGCCAGTCTCGCATACCTCTACATCACAAGCCGAAAGGATGCAGCGCGGTTGGCGGAACGCCCCTCCCGGCTCCGAGGGCTCTACCGGGTCTGGGCGGCCGGTTACAAGGACACGCCAGCCCAACGGCAACGTGACCGTCTTGTGACCTTCTGGCTGGCCCTCGCCATTCTGCCGCTGCTGATAACCGCCCACTCGTCGCTGGGGTTCGTCTTCGGGTTGCAGGTCGGTCGTCCAGGCTGGTTCGGTTCGCTACAGGCGCCCGCATTCGTTGTCATGGCCGGCGTTTCCGGCATCGGGCATCTCATAATTCTTGCCGCCCTGGTCCGCTCCGCCCTGCGGGCTGACCGGCGAATCACCATCGATGTCTTCGCCTGGTTGGGCCGGCTACTCCTCGTTCTCGTGTTCACATACCTGTACTTCACCGTGGTCGAGGTGCTTACGACGATCTACCAGGCGAGCGCGACGGAGCAGGGACTGTCAGATGCGCTCCTCACCGGGCGTTATGCCTGGATCTTCTGGGGATCGATCGCCTCCCTATTGGCGGCAGTGGCGATACTCGGGTGGATGGCTCTCATGCGGTCCTGGTCAGTCGGCTGGTCGGTCTTCGCAGGGATTCTCGTCAACGTCGCTGCCGTGGGGAAGCGATACCTCATCGTCGTGCCAAGCCAAACCCACGGCCAGCTCCTCCCCTATGGAACCGGCTCCTACAGCCCGACTTGGGTGGAGTACGTCATCATCGCTGGCCTTTTCGCCCTCGGCGCGCTGATGATCGGTGGTTTCATGAAGATATTTCCCATAATGCCCATGGAGGAGGGGGAATGAGACGAATCGTCACCATCCTGATGATCCTCGTCGGTCTAGCCCTCATGGCCGTGAGTTACTTCCGCTGGGCAGCACCCTGGTGCGCGACATCGGTGGGGTGCAGCGACCCCAGGCTGCCTTGGGCGGCCAGCTTCGTCGTCCTCGGAATCCTCATAGCGATTTCGGCGAGCATCTTCTACGCCGTGTACAAAGGCGATGACTGAGCGGTAGAGGGGGCCACCCGAGACGTTGAGAAGCTCGCTCACTTCCGCCAGGGGATGTACCGGATCTCTTCGGCTGCATTCCTACCGTCACAGCCTGAACGGAAGGCAACTGGAGGCGGCTTGGGTCGACCTTGAACAATCAGCTCAAGAGCATGCTGGGACCCTTGACCTCATCTCTCGGCGCTGTCCCAACTGTCGCTGAAGGGGCGACGGGCAACGCTATCGGTAGCTGCTTTCGTACAACTCGATGAATGTGTCGACATCGACGGCGGCGATCGTTTCAGCGATCAGTTCGAGAGGGAGATCGTCGAGCTTCTTGAGCGGACGCAGGACTTTCCCATGTCGAGGCGTTTCCCCGTCTCACGGTACCTGTTGAGGAATCTATCGCGGCTGTCTGCATCTGCGTAGGCGGCGCTCAGGTACACCGCCATGTGGTTCTTCTGACTTGCAAGAGCGGCATACATCAGGGGCTGCCCGTTGTACGCGTCCGGGTACGTCTCGAGCGGTACACCGTACGAGATCATGCCCCAGTTCATCTCCTCAACGTACCCAGATGGAAGACTCGCCACGATGGCGTCGCGCACCGTCCCGATCGGCTCGCGGCGATCATCCGGCAACTCGGCGAGGTATTGCTCAGCGGTGGTGGCTTCAGAGCGCATCGTCCACACGGTAAACGCCCAAAGAGTTCCTCGTTTACGGTCAGGACCGGTGCTGACCGTAGACCGCAAACCGAGAGATGGATCCGACCTCAGTCGGAGGCCATCTCTCTGAGCACCATGTGCAAGATCCCGCCGTGACGGAGATAATCAACCTCGATGGGTGTATCGACCCTGGCCGTTGCGGTGAAGGTGACGATCGTGCCGTCTTTCTTCGTGGCCGTGACCTCGATGTCGCTTCCGGGGGTCAGCGAATCATCGACAGCGATGTCGAACGACTCTGTGCCGTCGAGACCGAGGCTGTCCGCGTTCTGACCGGTCGGGAACTCAAGTGGCAGGACGCCCATCATCACGAGATTCGAACGATGGATTCGCTCGAAGCTCGAAACGATCACCGCTTTGACCCCAAGCAGGAACGTGCCCTTGGCAGCCCAGTCGCGGGACGAGCCCATGCCGTAATCCGTGCCACCGAGCACCACGAGAGGTGTTCCCGCTTCCTTGTAGTTGAGACTTGCCTCGTACACGCTACGTACCTCGCCATCGGTGAAGTCCATCGTCCAGCCACCTTCGGTGCCCGGTGCGAGCTGGTTGCGGACTCTGATGTTCGCAAATGTGCCACGTGTCATGACGCGGTCGTTGCCGCGCCGTGAACCGTACGAGTTGAACATCTCCTTCTCCACGCCGCTCTCTGTCAGGAACCTGCCTGCAGGCGTGTCACTCCCGATCTCACCTGCAGGACTGATGTGGTCCGTCGTGATCGAATCGCCGAGCTTGAGGAGCACCCTTGCACCACTGATCGGAGCGATCGGAGCCGGGTCATCGGCAAGGTCCATGAAGAAAGGGGGCTCCTGGATGTACGTCGAGGAAGCTTCCCAGCCATACAGTGCACCACCTGAAGTTTCGATCCTTTTCCACATTTCCGAGCCGTCGTACACGGCGCCGTACTCCTTGACGAACTGCTCCCGGCTCACAGACGACGCGACCGTTTCGAGGATCTCAGCCTGGGTTGGCCACAGATCCGAGAGATAAACGTCGTTGCCCTCTTGGTCTGTGCCGAGTGGTTCGGTGACAAGATCGATGTCAACGGTCCCCGCAAGTGCATAAGCAACCACGAGGGGTGGGCTCGCGAGGTAGTTCGCACGAACATCGGGGCTGATGCGACCCTCGAAGTTCCGGTTTCCCGAGAGCACGGAGACTGCGACAAGATCGCTCCCATTGATGGCAGCGCTGATCGGATCCGGTATCGGTCCGGAATTCCCGATGCATGTCGTGCAGCCGTAACCAACCGTAAAGAAACCGACAGCTTCAAGATCCTTCAGGAGGTCTGAACTCACGAGGTAGTCGGTGACGACCTTTGAGCCGGGGGCCAGCGACGTCTTGACCCATGGCTTGCGATTGAGACCCTTTTCTCGCGCGTTGCGGGCAACCAGGCCCGCAGCGACCATCACCTCAGGATTGGAAGTATTGGTACAGCTCGTGATCGCAGCGATGACGACGTCACCGTCCGAGAGA
>JAZFUH010000152.1:0-2212 GCA_036447125.1 Acidimicrobiia bacterium
TACCGATACCAGATTCCCCAAGAACTCTCTGCCCACGGGTTGACCGACCGGTACACAGCCGACATGGATCGGCTCTTCGATAGGTACAGCGAGGTGGTCGCGAGCCTGGTCATCCACTATGAAGAGCGGTTTCCGAAACAGCCAGAGGACTCGGATTTCATCTGGCGGTCGACGATACGGGCAAAGGCTTGCGACGATGCCAGAGGTCTGCTACCGGCCGCGACACAATCCAACGTTGGCATCTTTGCGTCGGGTCAGGCGTACGAATCACTGCTGCTTCGGATGCAGGCGAATCCGGCCGAGGAGATCAGATGGTTCGCTGATTCGATGCTTGTCGAACTGCGGAAGGTCATCCCGTCCTTCATGAAGCGGGTTGACGTGCCCGACCGCGGCGGTGCATGGGTCGACTACTTCACAGGGATTGCTGCAGCGATGGATGCTCGCGGCGCCGCTCTCGATGCGTCCCCCATCGATGCACCCGTGGTGACATTGGTTGAATTCGACCCGGAGGGCGAACGAAAGGTGGCTGCTGCAAGTCTGTATGCGCACACGAACCTTCCCGACAGCCAGATCAGGGACATCGTTGCATCGATGAGCGAATCTGAGATCGACGATATCTTCAGAGACTTCATCGGGAATCGCACCAACCGCAGACACAAACCCGGAAGGGCCATGGAGCAGACGTTCTACCGCTTTGACGTGTTGTGTGATTACGGCATATTCAGGGATCTTCAGCGTCACCGCATGATGACTCTTGAATGGCAACAACTCTCCCCTGACCACGGCTACGTCACACCTTCAGCGATTCTCAAGATCGGTGCAGAGTCCGGGTGGGACGAGGCAATGGCCCGTGCCGCAGACCTCTACGACACCGTGGTCCAAACCGTGGGGAGCCACGTCGCCCAGTACGTCGTGCCGTTTGCGCATCGCGTGCGCTTCTACATGAACATGAACGCCAGGGAGGCGTTCCACATGCTCGAGTTACGGACCCAGCGGGGTGGCCACCCTGACTACCGCGCAGTGTGCCAGGAGATGCATCGCCAGATCGGTGAGGTGGCCGGCCACAAGCGAATCGCCGGTGCGATGACCTACGTCGATCACCAGGACTACGACCTGGCACGTATCGAAACGGAGCGTCGAGCTGCAGCGAAGAGATCTGCGCTTGGTCTCAGCGAGCCATCATCCTGAGATAGAGATCCTCAACACGAGTACACCCTCATCGACCGACCAGGACGACGAAGCGACCAGGGAGTAGTCGAGATAGTCCTTCTCTGCTGCCTCGATGAACTTCTTTCGCGCGGTACCCTCGAGTGGGGGCACGCCACGCTCGCGAACCGCCTCAGCTCGATCTGCAAACCGCTTGAGGAATTCATCCATGTCGAGTTTCGCCACTGCACATCTCCTTTGGTGTCTATCTGAGAGGCTAGACATGGGGAGGTTCACGGCTCACGGTTTACGGTTCACGGTTTACGGTTTACGGATCACGGATCACGGATCACGGATCACGGATCGGAAACTCACGCCTCGGAGCACCGTGGTTGCTTCGATTCTCTAGACTGGCGCGGTTGGGCGCAGTGGAGCGAAGCCTGACCACTGCTCGTCGAGTCGGGACAGAACGGAGAATGTATGAAGATCGTTGTCGGATTCATCGACAGCCCGGAGGGCAACGCCGCCATCGAACGAGCGATTGAGGAGGCGAAGCTTCGAAGCGGCAGTCTCGTGATCGTCAACTCGAAGCACGGTGCGCACCACGAAAAGGCCGAGGACTATGTCGCAATGACAAAGGCGCTCGACGATCTGACCGATCGCTTGACTGAAGCAGGGGTCGATCACGATGTTCATGAGTACGTGAGGGGTAACAAGCCGGCAGCGGACCTCATCCAGGCCGTCGCTGATCACGACGCCGAGATGATCGTGATCGGAATTCGCAGGAGATCGGCCACGGGAAAAATGCTCCTTGGATCGAACGCCTTGGAAATCCTTCACGATGCAACCGTCCCTGTGCTCTGCGTGAAGGCGCCGTAGAGCACGCCCCGACTACGGCTTCGACGGCCGCAGTTTCCTCCATAACCGGCTGGCGCCGGAACGCAGAACGGGAACGACCCCGTGGGGAAGGAGGAGAAACAGCACGATGAGCAGCGCACCTTCAACGATGAGCCTCAGCTGACTGAACGAGGCCAGGATCTCTCCGAGGAACGTGAATACGGCCGAC
>JAZFUH010000153.1:0-5528 GCA_036447125.1 Acidimicrobiia bacterium
TGGTTCGGGAGGGGTCGCGACGAAGGTTGCTGCCGCACGGATGGCCGCCTTCTCAGGGATTCCGACGGTGATCGCGAGCGCAGATGCCTCTGATGTGGTGCAAGCAGCCGTTGCAGGCGAAGAGGTTGGCACGTGGATCGATCCACGTGCCGATTCGCTCCCTGCGAGGAAGCTCTGGATCGCCTTCGGGCTTCCCGCAATGGGCGTGATCACGCTGGATGCTGGTGCGGTCGACGCCGTTCGCAACAGCGGCGGGTCCCTGCTCGCAGTTGGACTCACCGGCGTAACGGGAGACTTCTCACGTGGTGACGCAGTCGAGGTCCTCGACCAGCACGGGTCGCTCTTTGCCAAGGGGATATGCCGGTTCGGGTCGGATCTCCTCAAGGAGAGGGCCGGTGTCCACAGCGATGCCATCGGCGGAGAGGTCATTCACAGGGATGACCTGGTGATACTCGATTGAGAAAGCGACTGATCGGCCGCTTCGCTCGCTTCTGAAGTCCGAAGTCCGAAGACGGCTACGCTTTCAACCCATGCCTGTCAATTGGAATACACCTGGGGACGTTCGCTCGAGCCTTGAAGGCGCTGGATACCTGGCCGACGATCGAATCGCCCAGGTGGTGTTTCTTGCCGCGAAGCTCGACAAACCGATCCTTGCGGAGGGACCTGCAGGTGTTGGCAAGACCGCTCTCGCGTTGGCGCTGGCAGAAGCAACGAATCGCAGGCTTGTGCGCCTTCAATGCTATGAGGGACTCGACGAGGCGAAGGCCCTCTATGAGTGGGATTATCACAAACAGCTCCTGCGTCTCCAGTCCGATGAGGGGGCGCAATGGGACGATCTCGAGGGCGACATCTTCTCTGAGCCCTTTCTCCTCGAGCGACCGCTTCTCACGGCGATCCGATCAGAGGAACCTGTCGTGCTGCTCATCGACGAAGCTGACAGGGTTGAGGTCGAAACCGAGGCGCTTCTCCTTGAGATCCTGGATGCATTCCAGGTGACGATCCCCGAGCTTGGGACGATCACTGCAGTCACCCAGCCGATTGTGGTGCTCACGTCGAACAACACCAGGGAGCTGTCTGAAGCTCTCAAGCGTCGATGCCTCTATCTCCACATTCCCTATCCGACGATCGAGCGTGAACGGGCGATCCTTCGTGCGAGGGTTCCCGACCTTCCTGAACAGTTCGCTGAAAAGATCGCTCGAACAGTCGCCTCGATCCGTCAGATACCGATGCGCAAGGCACCCTCGGTCTCAGAGACGATCGACTGGGCCAGGACCCTCCTCGCTCTCGGCGCCGACGACTTGAGCGATGAGATCACTGCGTCCACTCTCAATGTGCTCCTCAAATACCAGACGGATATCGAGCGAACCGCCAAAGAGCTTTCGCTCGATATCGACGGAGGGGCCGAGTCAGAGTGATCTCGACCCTGGCCGAGTTCGTTGACGAGCTCAGGGCTGTCGGAATCCCCGTGTCCATGGTTGAAGCCATCGACGCGGCAGAGGCGATCGAATACACCGATCTTGGCGAGAGGGAGAACCTCCGCGCAACCCTCGGAGCCACTCTCGTCAAGAATCCTCGCCATTACCCCGCGTTCGATCGGGCATTCGATGTGTACTTCGGACTCGAGCCGATCGGCGACGTCACTTCGTCCTCACACGGCACGCTACAGCCAGCCGATGGCTCCGGTGCAGGTGCAGGGGGGAGTGACGGACTCCTCGATTCATTGGTTGAGGTGCTCATGGGTGGGAGCGGTGACCAGCTTCGAAGACTCGTTGCGAATGCTGTCGACAGGTACGCAGGCATGCAACCGGGCAGACCGGTTGGCGGCAGGTACTACGCGTATCGAGTGCTTCGACGCATCGACACCGAAGAGCTGATGGCGAGGCTGATCGCGGCTCTCATAGGAGATGGCCCGGTGGATGGACTCGACGCACGTATCGAACACGAACGAGCCGAGGAGCTCGTGCAGCAGGTGAGGGATCAACTCGAGCAGGAGATCACCGGTCGCCTCATCGCTGACAGGAGTCGCAAACAGGTGGCATCCAACAGACGTCTCCCTCTTGTCGAGGATGTCGACCTCATGCATGCCACGCGCACAGAGATCGAGGATGTCGAACGCGCCATTAGACCGCTCGCCAGAAAGCTTGCGACCAGGCTTGGACAGCGCAGGCGCCATGGTGCGAAGGGAAGGCTCGATGTTCGGCGCACGATAAGGCGGTCGCTCGGGCACGGGGGAGTGCTCCTTGAACCGCAATTCAAGCGTCCGCGCAAGTCGAAGCCTGAAATAGTCATCCTGTGCGACGTATCGGGGTCGATGGCGACATTCGCTCGATTCACAATGCAGCTCACGTACGCGATTTCGGCCGAGCTGGCAAAGGTGCGTGTGTTCGCCTTCATCGATGGCCTCGATGAGGTCACAGACTACTTCTCTACGAATATCGACTTCGGGCAGGGATTGATCACGATGAGCAGAGACGCTGACATCGTGCGGAGAGATGGCCACTCTGACTACGGCAGATCCTTCACTGAAATGTGGGACCGCTACTCAGATGCCGTGACGTCGCGCTCGACGGTCATCATCACCGGTGACGCACGAAACAACTACAGAGATGCAGGTCTTGAAGCTTTCGAGCGGATTGTCAACAGGTCAAAGGCAACGTTCTGGCTGAACCCTGAGCCGAGAAGGTTCTGGGATACGGGCGATTCCGTGATGTCGACCTACAGCGAGTCATGTGACAGCGTTGATCAGGTCCGCACACTGCGTCAACTCGAAGCCTTCGTGGAACGGGCGACCCTTCCGGTCATGCGACGCAGGAGGCTTGTCTCATAGGTGCTGACCGCGTATCCATTCCTCAGAAGTTTCTCCGGAACCAGTTCTTCTCAAAGAGCACCTTTCCGAGGTGCCAGCGTCGTCCGACCTTACGAAGCTTGATCTGTGGCGTCGGCTCTGCATAGAAGTCCCCTCCACCGAAGCCTGCCTTCCCCCCGCCGGTCTCGATGAAGCACTCCCCGTGTCCATTGAATTCCTTCGGTGTCCCCTTCCCCGTGATCTCGGTGGCGATGTTGTGTGCAACGGCTTCTGCCTGTCGTTCGGCGAATACGCCTGCCATGGGCAGCGGCTTTCCCATCTTGAGCATGATCCCGGTCACGTCACCGATGGCGTACAGGCCGGGGTACCGGGTGTCCATCGTCCGTGGGTGAACCGGGATCCAACCGGAGTCGTCGACCAGACCGGAGTCGAGAACCGCCCGAGGGGCGCGGTGAGGGGGCACATAGGCGAGCACATCGAACTCTGCGGTTGCACCATTGGTGAATGTGATCCGCTTGGCTTGTGCATCGACTTCGATCACCTGGTGTTCGGGGTGGAATGCGATCCCCGCGCTCTCGACCATGTCACGTACGCCTTGTGACACCTCAGGACCGGTGACGCCCATTGGTCCCGGCTCTGCGGCATAGAGGTCGATCAGGGTCTGGTCGCCGAATCCCAGCTTGTGGCAGTAGTCATGGATGAGCATCGCTGCTTCGTACGGTGCCGCGGGACATTTGTAGGCCGGGGTTGCCGTGAGGACGACGATCCTTCCACCGACGAAGCCGCTGAGTGCGTCGCGAAGGCTCTCGGCGCCGGGAAGTGTGTAGAAGTTGTGGCCGGCATCTGCCAAGCCGGGGATGGTTTCTGGGGCAAGCTCTGCGCCAAGGGACACGACGAGGTAATCAGAGTCGAGATCTCGGTCTGAGAGGTGCACTCGGCGCGTCGCAGGCTCGATCCTCTCGATCTCGCTGTTGACCACCTCGATTCCTTTCCTTTCGAGACGGCTCAGGGGTCTGCGTATTTTGTTCGCTGTGCGCTGACCGACCATGAGCCACAACAGCGACGGTGCAAAAAGGTGATCCCGTTCTCGGTCAATGATGATCACACGATGCTGGTCCGGCAGCTTCTTTCGAAGCGTCCGTGCGGTGACAACGCCACCTACGCCGCCACCCAGAATCACAATTGTCTTGGAATCGGTCATGTCCTCACATTTCTCCGGAGACCGTACATGTGCCTTTCCCGCCGTCTGAGTCACCCAGCCTTGTCGTTGGCTTGAGTTGTCGCGCGGTGTAACCAGGAGCTTGGGTTCGCTTCATCGCCGAGGCGACGCCTCGAGTGGGCGAACAGCTCTGCGCTATACGCGGACTTCTCATAGAGTTCGGCTTTGAACGCTCTGCCCGTTGTGTGTCCGAGACATCTTGTCTCGGTACTCGAAGGAATGATATGTCATGGACGGCGAGGCAGGCAAATAGGCAGGGACGGGAGTTCGCCATGATGTCAGGTTGGGGAATCGGTGCAGGATGGATGTTCATGTGGATGGCGCTGTTCTGGATCGGTGTGGTGTTTCTGGTCATCTGGGCGATTCGTCAGTTCACGCAGAAAGATCGTCCGGTCGGCAACCGGGCACTTGAGATTCTCGAGGAGCGATATGCCCGTGGCGAGATCGACCACGATGAGTTCGAGTATCGGCGCCGCGATCTGAGAGGGTGAACGCGAGATGAGTGACGCACTCCTCCTTCGATTCGGGATCGCCCTCGTTGTGATTTCGGTGGTCGGCGGAACGTTCACGATCGGTTCGGCGTTCGGTGATGCGGGATGGATGGGCTTCACGGGAATCCACGGTCAGATGATGTGGTCTGGAAGCGGCGCATCGGGCACGGCCAGTGAGCCGATACCTGATGCGACCGAACTCATCGTTGAAGCCGACGAGTTCGGATTCTCACCAGGGACGATCACTGTGGATGCGAACACACCGGTCAACCTGACACTTGTCAACACCGGTTCACTTCTCCACGACCTCACCGTTCAGGACATCGGTTTTCAGATCGTCGCCACCGGAGGAGACCGTGTCACGGGTGGACTCGTCCCGGAGCAGCCCGGCACATACGAGTTCGTGTGTTCCATCCCCGGCCACGCACAAGCCGGGATGACAGGCACGCTGATCGTCAGAGCGGCACCTTAGGAACCATTTCGGTTGGGATTCTTGTGACCCGATCACCCGAGGCCCCGGAGACACCCGGGCGCCGGATCCGTAGCACTAGGACCCATCGGTCGGACACGGTACTGTTGATGGTGTCGTCGGTGGTGACGGGTGACCATGGAACGTGTTCTCGCCGCGCTGCTACTCGGCGTTTCCCAGTTCGTGTCGTCGTGTTTTGGCTTTGGGATCCCTTCTGACTCCCAGATCGTGCGAACGTTTGCCCCGATCGGACGTTGGGCAGGACATTGGGGGATCGACATTGCGGCACCGGCCGGATCCCGGGTGAGTTCTGTGGGTTCTGGCGTCGTGCGTTTCGCCGGAACGGTCGTCGCGAACACCACGGTGTCGATCGATCATGGGGGAGGAGTGGTGACTTCGTACTCCTATCTCGACCGGGTCGTTGTCAGCCGAGGGGAGCGTGTCCAGAGCGGATCTACGGTCGGAATCACCGGTCTGCACAATAAACGGGAGGCGTACCACCTCTCGGTGAGAGTATCGGGAAGGTACATCGACCCTCAGACC
>JAZFUH010000154.1:0-2691 GCA_036447125.1 Acidimicrobiia bacterium
GTGGCCTCGACCGGGGCAGTTCCGATCATCCTGGGCGGCGACCACTCCGTCACATATGGGAATTGCACCGGGCTCGCTCGTGCACATGGTGACGGCTCGTTCGGCCTTGTGCACTTCGACGCCCACGCCGACACGGCGGAATCGAACGCCGGGCAGCTGCAGGGACACGGTACGCCGATGCGCAGGCTCATCGAATCAGGTGCCGTCCCCGGACATCGGTTCGTGCAGATCGGTTTGCGTGGTTACTGGCCCGATCCAGAGACGGTTGCGTGGATGGCGGTGCAACGGATGAAGACGTTCCTGATGTCTGAGATCGTGGACCGCGGTCTCGGGGCCGTTGTGGATGATGCCGTTGCGTCGTGCTCGGATATGGAAACGAAGGAGATCTTCATCTCGGTCGATATCGACGTCGTCGATCCCGGAATGGCACCGGGTACGGGGACACCCGAACCCGGCGGCATCACCTCGCGTGAACTCCTCGATACGGTCCGCAGGCTTGCCCGTGAGTTCCCTGTGATCGGAGCCGATATTGTTGAGGTCTCCCCACCCTATGACGGCCCGGGACAGATAACCGCGTTCCTCGCGAACCGAGTGGTACTCGAGATCCTCAACGGCATGGCCGAACGAAAGGTTGGCGCATAACAGTGGACATTGCAGTCGCACGCACAACCCCGTACTGGTGGGAAGACATGAACACCGATGTCTCTCGACCACAGCTGCCTGCAGACATCGAGGTCGATGTGGTGATCATCGGTGCGGGTTTCACCGGCCTGTGGTGCGCTTATTACCTCAAGAACCTGGATCCGGAACTGCATGTCGCGATTGTGGAGAAGCACCATGTCGGTTTTGGTGCGTCCGGCCGCAACGGTGGATGGTGCCATGCCGAATATCCGCTCGGTCATGGGCAACTCGTCGACGACCATGGACATGACGCAGCGGTGCAACACATGGGTGCACTGTTCGCAAGCGTTGACGATGTGGGTCGGATCGCCGATGAGGAAGGCATCGACTGCGATTACGCCAGGGGAGGTGTGCTCACCGTCGCCAGGAGCGAGCTGCAGCTCTCATATGCCCGCGACGAGGTTGCCGAAGCGAAATCCTTCGGTCTCGGTTCCGAGGACATCAGGTTGCTGGGGCCCGAGGAGGCACGCCAGATGCTCAATGCCACTGATGTCGTCGGAGGTGTCTGGCATGCGCATGGTGCCGCGATCCACCCAGGGAAACTTGTGCATGGTCTCGCCGGCGTGGTTGAAGGCCTGGGTGTCGCCATCTATGAGAACACCGAAGTGGTCGGCGTTTCCAAGGGGGCGGTGCGGTCCATCCATGGCGTGGTCACCGCACCGATGGTTGTCCTCGCCACCGAGGGATACACAAGCCAACTTCCCGGTAACGCTCGACGCATCGTTCCCCTGTACTCGCTGATGATCGCGACCGAACCGCTACCAGATGATGTGTGGAACGATATCGGCCTCTCCGATCGCCAGACGTTCTCTGACTACCGCAACCTCATCATCTATGGCCAGCGGACCTCGGACGGTCGACTTGCATTCGGTGGCCGTGGTGCCCCGTATCACTGGGGATCATCGATCAGGGACAGCTTCGATATCGACGACGGCGTCCACAGGGAGCTGGTGCGTGTGCTGTTGGAGCTGTTTCCACAGCTCGCTGACCACGACATCACCCACCGCTGGGGAGGGCCTCTCGGTGTGCCGCGTGATTGGCGACCATCGGTGACGGTGGACCGCACAAGAGGCATTGCTTGGGCAGGTGGATACGTCGGTGATGGCGTGAACACGGCTCACATGGCAGGCCAGACCCTTGCCGAGCTCATGAACGGTCAGGACACGGAACGCACGACGCTGCCGTGGGTCAACCACACGTGGCCGAAATGGGAGCCCGAGCCATTCCGATGGATCGGGATCAACGCAGGCCTCGCCCTCGCAAAATCGGCCGACCGAACCGAGCAGCGAACTGGGAAGCACTCCCGAAAAGCAGACCTCGGCATCTGGCTCCGCGGTCGTAGCCGCAGGCGCGTTGGAACGTAATACGACCCCGCTATCTCAGAAACGCCCGATTACCTACCCAGACGCGGTGGCTTCGGTGATCTCGGCGATCAGCTCGAGATACGTGTCATCCCAGCTATCCGTTTCTTCCGCCAGGTACATCCGACGGAACAACTCTGCTGCGGCAAGCTTGCGGTGGGAATCTGCCTTCGCCTGATCGAGCCCTTCGCGGACGAGTGCCCAGTAGGCGAAGGTGTTTGCAAGTTGTGGGAGGATCTGTTGCATCTGGAGCGTCTGCAGAGGCTCAGATAGTCCCTCAAGGGTGCCGAGAAGGCGACGGCACTCGCCAAGAGCAGAGTCCAGTGCTGCTCGTTGCGGACCGGCAGCATCGATTTCGCCGGCGAGTGTGCCCATGACTTCGAGGAAGATGTCGCCATGGTTGAGGCGATGGATGTCCCGGAGAACCTGCATCCGCATCGTGTTCTGGGACCCTTCCCACTTCTCGGTCGCCATACCGTCGCGAATCAGCCGCGGCATGCTCGACGTCGTCTCGATCATGCCGTTGCCTGCGAGGGTTTCGGCCGCGTCCTGCATGCGGGCATTGACTCGGGTCGACCAGACGGACTTGTTCACGTTGGCCATCAATCTGCACAAGGAACGCCACTCGTCTCTCATCTCGTCGCCACTG
>JAZFUH010000155.1:0-5391 GCA_036447125.1 Acidimicrobiia bacterium
CGGGGCCGGCTGGAAGAACTTCGAGAACCCGGATGACCATGCTGTTGAAATCGTTGACGCCGCTCTGAGGGGCGGCAGGGGAAAACTCGACGGATACGGCTATCTCAGACCGTGGCTTCAATCATGGGCGATCTCGAAGGCGGACCAACGGGCTGTTCAGATGGTTGTCGAGGAGGCAGGCACGGGATGGATGTTGTGGTCAAACAGCGCAAGCTACTCCGTTGAGGCTCTTCCGGTCCGGTAGGAACCTGGCTCAGATGGGCCGATCTGTCGCGTCCGGGAATCGCTGTTCTCGCTTCAGAACCTCGCGAAGGAAGCGATACGGATTCATTTTCTTGCCGTCATGCTTGATCTCGAAATGGGTGTGGGGTCGGGTGTGCTCGGCGTTGCCAGAGTCCCCGACATATCCGATGACCTCACCGGCCCTGACCTCGTCGCCTTCCATGAGAGTCGGGTAGAAGGCCGTCCAGACGCCACCTTCGCCGTCATCGGTTCCGAAGGTGTCATTGTTGAGATGCAAATAGGAGGTGGCCCAACCGTCCCGGTGCTCGACGCGGATGTAGTAGCCAGAGAGGCGACTCTTTCCGAGCTTTGTGATCACTCCGTCGGCAACGGCGACGATCGCTGTCCCTCGTGGGCTCATGATGTCCGTGCCCTGGTGACGTCTGCCACCGCTGCGGAGGGCTCCCCAGCTGTTCGAGAATCCAACGTCCTCGGTCAGATGGGGGAAGACAGTGAGTACGAAGCGGGACTCCTCGGCTGATGCGGATGCCGGGGCGGGATCGGCGGCCGTTCCGATGGCCGTGATGACGACCGCCAATGTCGTGGCAAGCGCGAACGCGCGGAGCAGAATCCTTTGCATGTGGGTGTGACCTCTCAGAGCAGCGCATCGTCCTACCGGCGCTCACTCGGTTGTGTGTCTTGGCACGAACGGTAACCATGCAGGTGGTCTATTCAGCACCGAGTTACACATACGACGATGTTGGTAACCGGTGGTTTGGAGCACGGTCACCGGTATCCTCGCCGCGAACCCACGAAGGATCTGTGTGTGACCGATACCCAAATTCTTGGCTCAAATGACGCGGCGTGGATGGCGTCTCGGCGCTCTGCTGCGATCGACCGGCTTGCCGATCTCGCGATGCCATCTGCACGGGAGGAGATTTGGCGCTACCTCGATCTTGATTTCGACCCGGCGATTCTCACAGCTCCCCAGACAGTTGGATCCATGGGTTCCCCGGATCATGTACTTGAGGGCTGGCTCGGCAACACCGTATCGATCGTTGACGGATTCGTGGTCACAGAGGGTGTCCCGACTATCGCTGAGGCCTCGGACGAGATCTCTCTCGTGAATGACGACCACCTCTTCGCCACTGCCTTCACGGCCTATGCCCCCGGCGCAGCGTTACTCACGGGTGACCATCTCGCTGAGCCTCTTCTCGTGGACATACAGAACACCTCCGGCGCGACGACATTTCCCGGTGTGCACATAGCCGTGCCGCGTGGCTCCGATGCCTCGGTCATCGTCAGACTCCGCTCGACGACGGATGCAGCCGCAACCGTCGTTCCGACCGTGACGGCCGAAGTGTCTGACAACGCAAGGCTGACTCTCACGATGATTCAGGATTGGAACTACGCCACTCGCTCCCTTGGTCGTGGGGTCGTCAAGCTTGCCAGAGATGCAAGCCTGTTCTTCAACGAGGTTGGACTCGGTGCAAAGCTTGGTCGATTGCATCTCGACGTTGACTTCATCGGTAACGGCTCGACCGCCAAGATTTACGGTGCCTACTTCGGTGAGGAGCAACAAACGCTCGATTATCGATATTTCATGAACCACATCGGTATGCACACGCGCTCGGACATGTTTCTCAAGGGCGCAGTCGAGGATGATGCTCTCTCGGTCTTCACAGGCATGATCAGGATCGAAGAGACCGGACAGAAGACGGAGGCATTTCAGACGAACCGAAACCTGATCCTGTCATCTGGTGCGGCAGCTCAGTCTGTCCCGAACCTCGAGATCCTGGCGAACGATGTCATGTGTGGGCACGGTTCGACCGTTGGTCCCCTCGATGAGGATCAGCGGTACTACCTCATGAGTCGTGGGCTGACTCCTGAACGTGCAGACCGGTTGCAGGTGCGCGGTTTCTTTGAGGAGGTTGTCCAGCAGATTCCCGACGACGAGATTGCCGCTTGGGTGCGTGAACGGATCAACGGCAAGTACATCTCTGCTCAGGAAGAGGGTCGCGTATGACCGAGGTTGCCGTTGGAGCTCTGACCGACCTTCCTGAGGGCTCTGGTCTCCGTGTGGAGCACGATGGCCTCGCCGTCGCCGTATTCCGGGTTGGAGACGATGTGCATGCCATTGGCGATCGATGTAGCCACGCCGAAGCGTCGCTCTCTGAGGGCGAGTTGTTCGAAAACGAGGTCGAGTGTCCCCTTCACGGTGCCGCATTCGATGTAACCACAGGGAAGCCCTTGACGCTTCCTGCCACCAAGCCCGTTGACGTCTATACGACAGAGGTACGCGACGGCAGGGTATTCATTGAGATTCCGGAAGGAGAGGGCTCATGAGCAGCGCACTCGAGGTCAGAGACCTGAAAGCGAGCATCGGTGATCTCGAGATCCTCAAAGGCCTCGATCTCACCGTTCCCTTCGGCGAGGTACATGCGATCATGGGACCGAACGGGTCTGGCAAGTCCACGCTCAGTCACGTCCTCATGGGCAAGGGCGACTATGAGTTCTCCGGTTCGGCAACGATTGACGGTATTGAGATCACAGGGATGACCGTCGATGAGCGGTCCCATGCAGGGCTCTTCCTCGCCTTCCAGTACCCGACCGAGGTTCCGGGCGTCACGCTTGATGACCTGACCGCAGAGATGGCTGCCTCGAATCCCTCCGATGGTGGGTTCGAGCAGCGCACGGCTGCCGCCTCCGAGCGTCTCTCAATGGATCGGTTCCGAAGCCGGGCTGTCAATGTTCGTTTGTCCGGTGGTGAGAAGAAGCGGTCAGAGATGTATCTGCTCGGTGTCGCGAATCCGAAGGTCGCAATCCTTGACGAGATCGACTCGGGTCTCGACATCGATGCCGTGCGTGAGGTCGCAGCCATGGTCGAAGCGCTCCGAAGTCCCGGCCTTGGCATCGTTGTCATCACCCACTACAGCCGCATACTGCGATACATGTCCGCAGATCGCATCCACGTCATGGTTGGCGGGCGCATCGTCAAGTCCGGCGGAGCCGAGATCGCAGAGGAACTCGAGTCCGAGGGCTATACCGCTTATCAGGTGGCGAACGCATAGCTTCTCCATGCTCTGAGTTGCGTGGGCCTTTCCGTGGGCCTAGTCGTGTGATATGTCGACCACATGCGATTGCACATACTTCTCGACGATGATCTCGTGGCTGAGATAGATAAGCG
The DNA here is from genome assembly GCA_036447125.1 of Acidimicrobiia bacterium. GTDB lineage: Bacteria > Actinomycetota > Acidimicrobiia > Spongiisociales > UBA5794 > B3-G11. The sequence goes on from JAZFUH010000155.1 coordinate 3,410, forward strand.
GTCCGGTCAGCGGAAGCGGTCAGAGTTCATCGCACGTGTTGTGCGGGATGCTCTTGATACAGAGGCACGCTGGGATGACATAGAAGCCGCCCTCGGCACTCTTGAAGACACCGTGCATGAGTGGGATGCTGATCCTGCGGCCTGGGTTCGTGATCAACGTTCCGACGCAAGACGGGCCGGATGACACAAAGGATCGTCCTCGACACGACCGTACTCATCGACGCACTGCGCGGGTATCCAGCCGTGGATCGGATCCGTTCGTTGCGTGGATCGAATTCACAACTCTGGGTGACGCCGATCTCGATCGAAGAGATCTGGCGCGGTCTGCGACCCGGTGAGGAGGATGCCACCGATCGACTCGTCAATGCTCTCAGGCTTACACCGTTCGACCGGACGGTCGCCCGAACCGCCGGCTCCTGGCACCGCCAGTACGCTGCGAATGGTGTGACACTGCATCAGGCGGACTGTCTCATTGCGGCGGTGACGCATCGAGTCAATGGTCGCTTGGCCACGGGAAATCCGGCCGACTTCCCGATGTCGGAGGTCGTGGTCGAGTATTGGTCGGTCGGGGAGTGAGAAACCCCTGATCTCATGGATCGGGTGGCTGTTGCCCGTCGTGGATGCTGGTGTGGTGTTTGCGGCAGGAGGGGATGCAGTTGTTGAGGCTGGTTTCTCCTCCGTTGGCCCAGTGGATCTTGTGGTGGATATCGCACCATGACAGGGGTGCGTCGCATCCGGGCCAGGCGCAGCTGTTGTGGAGTTGTTCGATGGATCGGCGTATCGCGGTCGGGATCGTGCGTGTCTTGCGACCGACATCGAGCGGTTCTGAGTCTGATCCGAGAACCATGGGGATGATTCCTGTGTCACATGTCAGTTGGCGCAGTGTTTGTGGTGTGACCGGGACACCGTTCATCTCGGGCAGCTGGCGCAGTTCCCCGGTGAGGACGCGGTAGTCGATGGTGACGGTGATGTGGGGTTTCTCGCCGCCGGAGGTGACGATGTTGGTGTTGTGGTCGAGCCAGAACCGGTGGATGTCGACTAGGGCGTCTGCTCGTCGTTGGGTAGGGGTGCGGTGGTCGTCTGGGTCGAGGTTGAACGGGTCCGAGTGGGCGTCGAGTGCGGTTTTGACCGTGGCGTATCCCGCAGGGGTCAGGGTGCCTGTGATGTCACCGATACCGTCGATGGTCTGTGCCAGGTACAGGGAACGGAGCTTGTCGACATGCTCAGCGTCCTGAAGGGCTTTGGGGTAGTTGATCTGTTGTTCCCAGTGGTTGATTGCACGACGCATGTCAGTCACCGATAGGTACGTTGCGACGTCGGCGAACACTTCTTGGTGGTCGACGAACTCGTCGCGATGCTTGTCACGTGCCTGGGCGATCAGATGCAGCGAACGGCCAGGGATTTCTCCGTTCAGGGCACTTTCGACAACGATCGGCATGTGGACCATGGCTCGGGCCGTCTTGACGGTACCTGAGGCTTCGGTCGCGGTCATGCGGGTGTGATGCTTCAACCAGCCCGTCGTCGACAGACGCTCATCAATCTCAGGGAGCTGCCTTCGATCAAGCTCGGCTACAAGCAACCCAACCACGGCACTGGTCTGGTTCTGCCACTGGATCGCGTCCTTGATGACCTGTTTTAGGTCGTCGCCACAGAGTTGGGCAACGCGGTCTTTGATTGTCTCTAGGTCTGTGCCCGGAACATCCAGCCCGCCGCCTTCTTCCGACACCAGAGCCCGGTCAAGGACCGAGGTCTGATAGCACATACCCATAACCTATCGAACATACGTTCGACTGTCAAGAGAAAAGGATAGAGATTCCAGAAGCCCGGAATTCGGCGCACATGAGGGCGGGTCTGCAGATGACTGGTCACGGCGTGGACGCAATCGTAGCGCCAGCAGTTGGCGGAGTTCCTGTCATACCCGGATGAGATCTTGATTACATGAGTAGCCTGTCAAGTACGCCAAGACGGAGGCCGAGCATCTC
>JAZFUH010000156.1:0-5924 GCA_036447125.1 Acidimicrobiia bacterium
AGCAGGTTGAGGCGTCCGGATTCATCGGCAGTCACGAACGCTTCCCGATAGTTCGTAGGCGGATTCGCCTTGAGATGCAGCCTGAACATGGAACCTCCACCGGTGACACACGCAACCACCCCGGTGGCCTCGATCGCGTCCCCGATTCCGGCGATCGCTCTCTTCGCAAGCTGGTTGACACGCGCGACCGCCTGCCTGTCGTATAGCTCCATGGCTGTGAGGCCTGCCGTCATGGTTACCGGGTTCGCAGAGAAGGTTCCCGAGTGGGGGAAGAGGACCGTTCTGGCAAGCGGATTCATCACATCCATGACGTCAACCCGTCCGGCGATTGCGCCGACGGGGAACCCGCCACCGATCAGCTTTCCCATCGCGGTCAGATCGGGTCGAACGTCGTACCACTCCTGGGCGCCGCCATATTCCGATCGGAATGTGATGACCTCGTCCAGGAGCAGCAGGGCGCCGTCTTCATCCGTCCAATCTCTCAGGGCAGCCATGAACTCGCCGGACGCCGGGATCAGGCCGACTCGATGCGGCATGAGATCGAGGAGAACACCGGCCAACTCACCCTTATGTCGGTCAAGTATCGCGATCGTTCGCTCGGGATCGTTGAAGGGGATCACCACAACATCTGTAAGCACTCCCGGTGGTGTGCCATGTGCAACCGGCACAGCCACAGGATTCGTCTCGTCCCCCCAATTCGACGGGTTTGCTGTCTGGCTTACCTCCGCGTAGTCGTACAAGCCGTGATATGCGCCCTCGACCTTTGCGATCTTGTGGCGGCCGGTGAACGCTCTTGCTGCCTTCAGCATCCCCATCACCGCTTCGGTGCCTGAGTTCACGAATCGCACCTTGTCGAACGCATCGTTGCGACCGACGAGATGCTCGGCGAACTGGATCTCGACCTCCGTTGCCAGGGTGAACGCGGTGCCTGCCCTGAGTTGCTCCGTCACCGCCCGAACGATGGCGGGGTGGGCGTGTCCGTGGATCAGAGACGCCATGTTGTTTGCGAAGTCGATTCGCTCGACACCCTCGATGTCCGTGACACGACAGCCCGAGGCATGATCTGCATAGAGGGGATGGGGTTTTCGCAGCACCGTGTTGCGACTCACTCCACCCGGGAGCACCTCCAACGCTCGCTCATACAGCAAGGCGCTCAATGATCGTGCATCGTTGGCTTCTTCGGGCATCAGCTCACCTCCGGTGGCGTCTCTGGGATCGGGAGAAGCTTGCCACCCGTGCGATCCCTGACGTAGTCGAACTCCACCCCGGGCGAGAGCTCGACCACCTGGAAGGCATCGTCCGTGACGTCGATCACGGCCAGATCTGTGTAGATACGATCCACCACGCCCGGACTCGTCAGGGGATAGGTGCAGGACTTGACCAGTTTCGGCTCCCCGGTCCTCGTGGTGTGCTGGGTGATGACGAAGATCCTCTTCACCCCTGCAACGAGATCCATCGCACCCCCGACTGCGGGAATGGCATCCGGTGTACCTGTTGACCAGTTCGCAAGATCACCGTTCTGGGCAACCTGGAGAGCCCCAAGAACGCACAGGTCGATGTGACCGCCACGGATCATCACGAAACTGTCTGCATGGTGGAAAAAGGAGGCGCCTCGTGCCGCTGTGACCCTTCGTTTCCCTGCGTTGATCAACTCTGGATCCCCCGCTCCATCCTCCGGAGAGGGGCCCATGCCGAGGAGACCGTTCTCCGTGTGATAAATCACCTCTCGTCCCTCAGGCACGAAGGCAGCCACCCTCTCAGGAATCCCGATTCCGAGGTTCACATAGGACCCGTCGGGGATGTCGAGCGCAGCTCTCGCAGCCATCTCGTCCCTCGACAGCCCGATCACGGTGGCATCGGTCATGGGTACGACACGCCCAGGGCAACCAGCTCGGATTCCAGGGCGGGACTGTCAACGGTCACGATGCGGTCGACGAAGATACCCGGCGTCACGACACACTCCGGATCGAGTTCGCCCGGAGCAACAACTTCCACGGTCTGGACGACGGTGGTTCTGGCTGCCGTTGCCATTACGGGTGCGAAGTTGCGAGCTGTCTTGTTGAACAGGAGGTTGCCGTGGTAGTCGGCCCTGCGGCACTTGATCAGCGCGAAGTCAGCGGTGAGACCGTATTCGAGTACATAGTCCCTGCCATCGATAGTCCGACGCTCCTTGCCCTCCCCAAGTGGCGTGCCGACAGACGTAGCGGTGTAGAAGGCCGGTATTCCGGCGCCACCAGCTCGGATACGCTCGGCGAGGGTGCCCTGAGGCACAAGATCGAGGGAGGTCCTTCCGCTCCGGTACAGCTCGGGAAAGACGGTTGAGTTCGCAGTCCGCGGATACGAACAGATCATTTTTGACACCCTGCCGGCCTTGATGAGGGCTGCAAGACCGACCTCACCGCTTCCCGTGTTGTTGTTGACGACCGTGAGGTCCTTGGCACCCTGGTCGATGAGAGCGTGGATCAGCTCGATCGGGCTCCCGGCTTCACCGAAACCCCCGACCATGACCGTTGCCCCATCGAAGACGTCGGCTACAGCTTCATCAAGGTTTGCGATTCGCTTGTCGATCATCGGTTCATGATCCGCCCGGCGATCCGATCGTCACAGGTACCGACTCGGTCGCCTTCTCAACACGTGTGTAATCGAAGAGACCTGCCTCATCGAAGATGACCCTGTCCTCATAGTCGTTGAACCAGATCGCGTCTGGGTTCCGGCCCACGATGCAGACCTTGCCTCGATCCAGCGCATCAGCGGCGTTGCGCAGGATCTTGAAGATCACCACACCGTTCTCGGTACCTGGTACACCCGGGATGGATTCATTCGTGACAGCAGCCACTTCTGTTTTTCCCTTGTAGTGGGTGATCGAGAGACGAGCGTGGGTCTCCACACCCGAAAGCCCCTTCTGGGACTCATTGAGTATGTTCCACGCGGTCTCGATCGGCACGTTGAACGCACGGTAGGCAACAATGTCCCTTCCACAGAAGAAGTAGTGGTTCCCCACCCCGACCCGATACAGAGCGCGCTGCATGATCCGGAGCGCGTCGGGATCGTCGTTGATGCCCTTGATGATCGGTGCCTGGTTCTCGACCTGGAGCCAACCGCGCGACACGACCGCATCCATGGCGCGCTTCGTGGCGGGGACCCATTCGAGAGTGCCGTTGGGGTTCTCGATGTAGTTCCCATCAGATCCCTTCACGAGGAACTCGTCCGGATGGTTGAAGTGCACCATCAAGCGGAATCCGACCTCGGGGTAGGTGTCATGGAATCGGTCGAGCATGGACAGGAAAGCCTCATCGAAGCGATCGGGATGGAAGGCCATCTCCTTCGTGCCGAGTCGGATGGACTCCACGCCGGCTTCTGCGAGTGCAGAGAGCCACGCCGCGATCTTGCTGTTCGGCAACGCCATGGCGTCACCACCGGACAACAGGATCTCACGCAGCTTCTCACGCCCTGAGTCAGGGTGAACGCCACCGTTCGACTCCACGGCTGCGTTATGGGCCCGGATATAGTCAGTGACTTCGCCGATCTGAGCGAGACCTTTCCTGGCTATTGTGCCGTCCTGGCGCTCGATCTCCTTGCGACTGATCAGCTCCTCGCGGTAGCAGAACCGGCAATGGGCAGAACATGTCGAGATGACGTACATCAGACCCATCTCGTACTTGTGGAGAAGCCCTTCGACCGGGCTGTAATCCATCTGGAAACCCGGGTCCTCCGAACCCTGGAGGTTCAATGTCTCGTCGGGACTCGCCTTGACGAGTCGTTGCAGCTCTTTTGAGTTCTTGGCAAGCTCGAAGTAGTGGCGGGTGATCTTCACCGGCATGCGGGCCTCGACATCGCGCTCGGTTCCGCGGAGATCCATGAGCGCAGCGATCTCGTCACTCGAGTAGAAGCCGGCCATGTCCTCGGGAGCTCTGTCCTCGAAGAACGGATTCAACCCGTTGATGATCTGCCTGTCGTACCTTGGATTCTCGACCGTCTCGAGGAACGCCTGCTCCCGTGCAGTTGGAACGTACTTCTGTGTACTTGCCATATCCGATCTCGTCCTTGTCGTACCCGTCGTGCCATCATTGTAACGAAACGCATCGCTCCAAGGTGCTATTGTAACAGAATGCACATAGACGGTCCACCGGAATCCGCAGCAGATCTCGTCGCGGCCGCAAGGGACCGTCTCACGCCCACCGAGAGGCGGATTGCGGAAGCCGTTCTCGCCGAGCCAACCCTGTTGGTCTTCGGAACGGTCTCAGCGCTCGCGGAACGCGTCGGTACCAGTCGACCGACGATTGTACGGTTCGCCGTCAAGCTTGGTTTCGAGGGCTATTCCGACCTTCAGGTCCACATAAGACGTGGCATGTCTCGCGAACTGTCACGGCCATCCCAACGAATCAGGCAGACCGAGATCTCCCCAACAGAGTCGGCAAGAGAGTCAATGGAGAGGGCGCTCGCTCGCGTCTTCGACGGCATGGACAGCAACGTCCTGGACATCGTCGTCTCGCGGCTGGCTTCGGCGGAACATGTGTGGGTCGTCTCGGGGGAGACCTCGAGAGCCGGTGCACATGCCCTCGTCAGTGGCCTGTCGATCATCCGCGGGGGCGTTCGCCTCCTGGAGCCTCATTCAGTCGGAGTGACCCTCGCCGAATCCAGCAGTCGCGATGTCGCAGTGGTTCTCGACTTCCGTCGCTACCGAACAGAGGCGATCCGTACGGCACAGATCCTTGCCGAGCGGGGGGTGAGTATCGTCGCCATAACCGATGGTCCTCTCTCCCCTCTTGCACCCCTCACCGACACCAGGATCGATCTCGAAGTTCCCGCAGTTGGCCCATTCGATAGCTCCGTACCCGCAGTGGCCACGGCAGAACTCCTCGTCGCACTCGTCGCCACTCAACTACATGACGAGGCCACGGAGCGCATTGACCGCACCGAACAGATGTGGGAGGAAACCAAGACGTTCATGGCGGATCCTGGCTAGATCAGAACCGCTTTACGGTTCCAAGTCCACAGTTCACGGTCTACGGTTCACGGTTCAGCTTGGCCAGAAGTCCCGTCAGCATTCGCCGAATCCGTTCTGTTTCGCTCGCCACCGAATCGAGTGCTGCCCGATCTCCCAAGCCAGCACGGCGAGCAAGCTCGATCTGCGTTCCGACCTCACAGCCGGATCCATACGCAATACGAAGAAAGCGAGCGAATTCGCGCGGCGAGTCGCGACCACAACCTTCGGCGATGTTGCTCGGAATCGAAACGGCAGATCGACGAAGCTGCGACGCCAGTCCATAGTGCTCACGCCTCGGGAAGTTCTCCGTTATCACGTAGCAGGCTTCTGCGAGGTCCATCGCTCGTTTCCAGACATCTAGGTTTCGGAAATCCTGCATGATGACATGAATACCAGACGTGATGCCAGTTTGAAAGAACCACGTTCCGAACCGTAAACCGTAAACCGTGGACCGTGGATCGTGGACTCTCGGATCCTCACAGAATCTGTGACAAGAACAGTTTCGTGCGGTCGTGCTGGGGGTTCGTGAAGAAGTGCTCAGGTGTTCCCTCTTCGACGATCGCGCCATAATCGAAGAAGAAGACCCGGTCGGCAACTTCCTTGGCAAAGCCCATCTCGTGGGTCACAACAATCATCGTCATACCCTCGGCAGCGAGCTCCTTCATCACATCGAGCACTTCCTTGATCATCTCAGGGTCAAGAGCCGACGTCACCTCATCAAAAAGCATGATCTTCGGCTTCATCGCAAGTGAGCGCGCAATGGCGACGCGTTGCTGCTGACCGCCGGAGAGCTGGCCCGGGTACTTCTCAGCCTGTTCGGGGATTCCCATCTGGTCGAGGAGTCCCCTTGCGAACTCCACGGCCTCGGCTTTGGGCTCCTTGCGAACCCACTGCGGAGCAAGGGTGATGTTGTCGAGCACCGTGAGATGCGGGAACA
>JAZFUH010000157.1:0-2652 GCA_036447125.1 Acidimicrobiia bacterium
GCAAAGCCGAAAGGCATCATGCACACCACCGGCGGCTATATCACGAGTGCGGCCAGCACACACTCGCTCGTCTTCGACATAAAGCCCGAGAGCGACGTCTACTGGTGCGCTGCGGACATCGGGTGGGTGACAGGCCACACCTACATCGTGTACGGACCGCTTGCGAACCACACGACGAGCGTGATGTACGAGGGGACACCCGACTACCCGGACAAGGATCGTCTGTGGTCGATCATCGAGGAGTACGGGGTAACCATCCTCTACACCGCACCGACCGCAATTCGCGCGTTCATGAAGTGGGGAGAGGAGTATCCCGCAAGCCGCGATCTGTCCTCGCTCCGCCTCCTCGGAAGCGTGGGGGAACCGATCAACCCCGAAGCCTGGATGTGGTACCACGAGAACATCGGGTCGAGCAACTGCCCGATCGTCGACACCTGGTGGCAGACAGAAACAGGCTGCATCATGATCTCACCACTTCCGGGAGTGACCACCACCAAGCCCGGTTCAGCCACCAAGGCGATGCCGGGGGTCAGCGCTGAGATCGTTGACCAGGAAGGCAACCGCGTGTCCCCCGGAGGTGGTGGGTTCCTGACGATCACCAAGCCCTGGCCTGCCATGCTCAGATCCATCTATGGAGATGACAAACGTTACGTCAGCACCTACTGGTCGCAGTATCCGGGCCGATACTTCGCAGGCGACGGCGCCAAAATCGATGACGACGACTACCTGTGGATCCTCGGCCGGATCGATGACGTGATGAACGTATCGGGCCACCGTATCTCCACCATGGAGGTCGAGTCAGCGCTCGTGTCCCACCCGGCCGTTGCGGAATCCGCTGTGGTTGGAGCAGCCGATTCCTTGACAGGACAGGCGATCGTTGCGTTCGTCACACTGCGCAGCGGTTTCGAGGAATCGGACGATCTCAACGATGAACTGCGCAAGCATGTTGCGGTCCAGATCGGACCGATCGCGAAGCCGAAGTCGATCATATTCACCCCCGACCTGCCGAAAACGCGGTCGGGCAAGATCATGCGTCGGCTGCTGCGGGACATCTCGGACAACCGGGATCTTGGAGACATCACGACCCTTGCAAACGCTGACATCGTTGCAGCTATCGCGATCCAGGCAGAAGACCAGCGTAAGAAGGACTGATGACTGACGACCTGCATTGCTCATCGTGAGCGATGCAGGGCATCAGCCATTTGTCAGCTTCTGCATGTGTCGCGACACGGCCGCCGCTGCAGCTCTCCCCGAACCGACCGCCGGGGTCATCCCTCCGCCGCCTACCCATGCGCCTGCGAGAAAGAGGTTCTCAACCGGAGTCGTCGGTTTTCGTCGGTTCATCTGGCTGAGAACGGTCTGCTCACGACCGTAGATGCTGCCACCTGGCTGCATGACATATCGAAAGTTCGTCAGGGGTGTCCCGACCTTTCGCACAACAATTGACTCTCGAAGCCCCGGAATCCTCCTGGCGGCCCGATCGATCAGAACGTCAGCGGCAGCTTCCTTGATCTCCTTGTACCTCTCGTTGTCCTGATAGCCGTCGATCTCGCCGCGAGTACCCCAGACATCCATGTAGTCCCACGGTGCAAGCGTGGTCAGCACGATCACAGCGCCACCCTCGGGTGCGCATCCAGGATCGACAACCGTGCAATTGGAGATGATCATGCTGGCCTCGGCGAACCTTCCCGCGAGGATCGCCCGATACTCGGCATCGAGGTCGTAGCCAACCATGTCAAAGAACTCATGGTGTGTCCACCCCTCGCCTGTCACATCCCTGTCCAATCCGAGGTAGACCACCAAGCTTGCAAGAGCGGGGTCCTCCCCGCGTACCGCTCCCTCCCACTTCAAATCGACGGTTCCCTCGGGCAGATAGTTGATGGTCGCACGCGGACTCGCGTTTGACACTGCAGCCCGAGCGTGAACAACGAGGCCTCCATCTGAGGTCACTGTGATTCGATCTGGACCCTCGGGGACGATCGAGGTGACGGTATTGCGATAGTGGATAAATCCACCTCGTTCCTCGATCGCTTCAGCCATGGCCATGGTGACGGCGCCAGAGCCACCTGTGGGGTACCAGGCACCTGACGTGTGATATGACAACAGCGTGAGACCGAACTGGCCGGCCGAAACCTTTGACGGCGGCAGGCCGAGATAACCCCACAACGTCGAGAGCATCGCTTTGACTTCATCTGTATCGATGAACTGATCCAGGAAGATGCTCCACGACGTCGAGAACGCGATAGCCATGTCCGGGTATCTCTCGACCATCTCATCAATCGATACCTCCACGCCGCATCTGGAGTCTTCCGAATAGCGAGCCATGTCGTGCCCGAGCCTTCGTAGCGCCGCGAACAGGTCTGATATGCCGTCCTTCTGATCGGGAAACACGGCGGTGACTTCGGACAGATAGTCAGAGATCTCCGTGTGGACCGCTATCTCAAAGTCGGGAAAGGCAACGGTGTAGAAGGGGTCGAGGCGGTTCATCTCAACCTTTTCGAATACACCAAGGACGTCGAACATCCGGTACGCCCAACCACCCGGCTCCATCCCGTCCAACGCGTGAAGCGCAACCTCGAATCGGTAGCCACGTTCCTTGAAGTTGTGCGCATAGCCGCCGGGCTTCGTGTGGTGCTCGAGGACCACGACGTC
>JAZFUH010000158.1:0-9994 GCA_036447125.1 Acidimicrobiia bacterium
GGCTTGTTGCTCCTGAGGAAGGGCTGCCAGGTCCTTGACAAGTTGGTCGGCATCTGCCTCGTTGAGCGGCCGCTGGATCACCTCGGAGAGCTCGGCGCTGACATCATCGGGAAGGATCGGTGACGCCTCGACCTGATTGACAAGTGATGAGAGCGCCACACTCAGGATGACGGTCCCGATTATTGCTGTTCCAAGGGCCATCCCAAGGTTCTGCGCGGTTCCCTGCAACCCCGATGCCTCGCTGGCCTCTTTCTGGTCGACACCCGAAAGGATCAGGTTCGGGAGCTGTCCAGCGACAAGTCCAATCGCCACACCCCCGATGAAGAGGCCCAATGCCATGTCGATTCCTCGCGTTGCTCCGTCGAGCGACACCGCCAGCACATAGCCACCGACGAACAGCAGAACGAGTCCGGCCTGGATGATGTACTTCGGGTAGATCTTCCGCCCCAGGGGAGGCGTCAATGTTGACGTCAACAGCACGCCGATCGAAAGGGGAAGCAGGGTGAGCCCTGTCTCGAACGCATCGAAGCCGAGCACCGACTGGGTGAAGACCGGTATCAGGAACAAGAGCCCTGCTTGGGCGAAGGTCTGAGTCGAAAGAATAGGGAGACCTGCGTTGATGGCCTTGTGCCTGAAGATTGACGGATGGATGAGCGCAGGGGCACCACGAGCTTCCTGTCGCTTCACCCACCACACAAACGCACCGAGGACGACGAGTCCACCGCCGATGAGCGATACCACAACCGGATCGCTCCATCCGTATGTGCCCGTCTGGAGAACACCGAACACGAACAAGCCGAGGCCGACCGCCGAGAGGACGACACCGACCACATCGAGCTTCGGTTTTGGTATGACGGCTGGTGCGTCGATGAGCAGACCGGACGTCAACAGCACAAGTACGACGATGACGGCCTCGCCTGCAAAGGCATACCGCCAACTGAGATTCGCCGTCAGCCATCCACCGATCAGCGGACCGAATGCTGCTCCGGCAGCGGCGACACCGAACAACGTTCCATACGCAGACGCTCGTTTGGTTCCCGTGAAGTTCGCGCGAACGAGCGTATTGATCGCCGGCACGATGAGGGCAGAACCGAGGCCCTCGAGAATCGACCACCCCACCATGACGAACCCGATCGTCGGGGCGAGGGCAGTGACTGTTGTGCCGATGCCATAGATCACGAGTCCGATCCGGAAGGCCCGCTTCGATCCCCAAATGTCGCCGAGCTTCCCACCGGTCAGCATGAACGCAGCCATCGTGAGGGTATAGAGCGTGATGGCAGCTTGGACCTGCCCAACCGTGGTGTCCAGATCGTCCACCAGCGCCGAGATCGAAACGTTCATGATCGTTGTGTCGATCACATAGATGAACATGGCAGCGGACAGGATCGCCAGGACGACGTTCTTGCTGGTGGTGGTTTCCCGGCCTTGATGCGTCATGGCCGGCACGATAGCTGCGCTTGCGCAGACGACACGCGCCAGACGTCCTCAATTGGGTGCCGGATCGGGTCGAAGACATCCCTGACGATCAGCGTGGCAAGGATTCCCAATGGCGAGCGAGATCCGGACAGATCTGCTTGAGGCAGTCCGCATGTTCTCGGACAAAGACCTTGCGAAAGAGAGGAATACCCCGAACTGATGCCCGCCATCGACGAAGGTCTCGCCGCCGACGACCTGGACCCGGTGATGCGGACTTCACACCGGTTGAAGGGATCACTGGGAATGCTCGCTGCCCATAGCGCCGAGACCGCTGCGAAGAAGCTGGAACACCATGCAGGTTCCGGCAAAATGGAACAGGCTCGTGACTCCCGGGCAGCGCTACGTGCCGAGATGGAGCGCCTCCGACCTGCGCTCACCGCGTTGGCCCCAAGGGACTTCTCGAGATCCGAATGGGGCAGTCGAGCCTCCACACCTTCAGTGCAATGAGCACGTTCTCAACGCCCGGCCGACGTCCGGGTAGTTCTTGGCCACCGATAGGGTTGCCCAACCCGCGAAGGGCACAGAAGGGATGCACGACGAAGAGCGAACCGTTGGATCAGGATCGAGGTTCCGTCGAAGGTTTCTTGTCCTGGGTGGCATTACGGGGGTGCTCGCGGTACTTGGCGGCGCTCTCGTTCTCTGGTACATCAACCAACCCGTCCCGGATGAAGTCTCCCTGGAGAGTGCCGTTGCCGATGTCGCCACGACGGAATCACCAGCGAAAGACCCAACAGAGACCACTGATCCATCCGCCGCCATCACGGCCACCACAATCCCACCTGACCTTGGCGTCGAAGGAACCTGGATCGTCGACACGACCATCGGTGACTTCAGCTTCGAAGACGCGACTTCATCGTTCGTCGGATTTCGCATTGATGAAGAACTTGCCAGGATCGGGGCATCAACTGCGGTCGGTCGTACGCCCGCCGTGAGCGGTTCACTCACGCTTGCAGGCACCGAGATCACGGAAACCGTCATCGAAGCCGATCTATCCCGGATCGTAACGAATCAGTCTCGCCGCGACCGTGCGGTCCAGCGTGCTCTTGACACGGCAACGCATCCGATAGCCACCTTCACACTCAGCGAACCGATCCAGCTCGGCGTGATCCCGGTGGAGGGTGTGGCGGTGTCGGCAACGGCCGTCGGAACACTTGAGATCAAGGGCGTCACCAGGCCGATCGAGATCCAGCTCGAAACGCAACTGGTCGGCGATCTCATCGTCGTCGTCGGCGCCGTGGACATCACGTTCACCGAATGGGGTGTGGAGATGCCAACGGCCCCCGGTGTCGTCTCTGTCGAGGATCACGGCACTCTTGAGATTCAGCTGTTCCTTTCTCGCGGTTGACTTCGTTCGCGCCCCTTCTCGATACAGAATTCGGCTTCAAACCGCGATCTCACCGAGGCCAAGCAGAAACATCTGATCGCACATATTGACATACATCTATACGACTGATAGGGTAGAGTTCAAATAGACACATGTCGATACGAAGGGAACGAGATGTCAGTCGGAGAAATCCAGGAGAAGGTGCGTCAGCGGTATGCCGAGGCGGCAACAAGTGTCGACCCATCATGTTGTGGCGGCGAGGCTGACGCTGATTCCGTAGCGGATGCCTTCAAGACATCCGACCCCGACAAATTCGGTACGAAGCTCTATGAATCTGCCGACCTTGCTGATGTCCCTGATGGCGCGGCACTCGCCTCACTCGGGTGCGGGAACCCGACAGCCGTTGCCGAGCTCAAAAAGGGCGAAACGGTTCTCGATCTCGGCTCAGGTGCAGGCATCGACGTTCTGCTCTCCGCCAAGCGCGTTGGTCCGGATGGATTCGCCTACGGCATCGACATGACGGACGAGATGCTCACGCTGGCCCGAAAGCATCAGACCGAGGCCGGAGCAACGAATGTCGAGTTCCGCAAGGGCACCATCGAGGACATACCGCTCGGGGACGCATCGGTGGATGTCGTCATCTCCAACTGTGTGATCAACCTCTCCGCAGACAAGCCCGCTGTTCTCAGCGAGATGTACCGCGTGCTCAGACAGGGCGGGCGCATCGGGATCTCAGATGTGGTTGCCGACGACGAACTCTCCTCAGCGGAACGGCTCGAACGTGGCAGCTGGGTCGGCTGCATCGCGGGTGCGCTCAGTTTCGCCGAATATCGCAGCGGTCTCGAACAGGTCGGCTTCACAGATATATCCATCGAACCGACCCACAGCGTCGCGGACGGCATGCACTCTGCCATCATCAAGGCGCAGAAGACTCGCTAGAAGCATGGCCATCTCCCCGATCGGGGTCTCGCCGACGGCATAGACACCGCGTATGGTTCGGCAGGGGACTGAAAGGGAAGGCTCGATGACCACACCAGTCACAGGAGAACACTCGGCAGAAGCACTCGCTGGACGGGTGTTCGAAGCAGCCCTCGGGACGTTCGACCTGTTTGCGATCTACCTCGGGGATCGGCTCGGCTACTACCGGCTTCTCGCTGATCACGGACCGCTGACGACTCACGAGGTTGCGGAGCGGGCGGGGACAGAGGAGCGGTACACCAGGGAATGGCTCGAGCAACAAGCGGTAACGGGCTTCATCCAAATGGAGGCACCCGAAGCCGACGGAAGAAGCCGCCGTTTCTCGATACCTCCCGAATCAGCTGAGGCTCTCACGGATCGGCTGAGCCTGTCGTACGTCGCTCCCCTCGCACGCATGCTTGTCGCTGCAGGAGCCAAGATCTCTGAAGTTGCCGACGCACACCTCGATGGTGGGGGTGTGTCGTGGGAAGAGTTCGGAGACGAGATGCGCGAGTCACAGGGTGACATGAACAGGCCGTTCTTCATGAACCTGCTTGCCCAGGAGTGGTTCGCCTGTATCCCTGAGATCCGCGACAAGCTCGCAGCCGGCGGGCGGGTAGCAGACATCGGTAGCGGCTTCGGGTGGTCATCGATCGGGCTCGCGACCGGATACAAAACGATCACGGTCGATGGCTTTGATCTCGACGAGCCCTCGGTGATACTGGCGCGCAAGCACGCGGAGGAAGCTGGGGTTTCGGACCGGGTCCGGTTCCGTGCAATCGACGCCGGCGATCCGTCGGTCGAAGGCGGCTATGACCTCGTTGCCGCGTTCGAGTGCATCCATGACATGCCTGACCCCGTGTCGACCCTCGCGACAATGCGGCGGATTGCCGCAGACGACGGAATCGTGGTCGTGATGGACGAGAAGGTCGCTGAGGCCTTCAGCCCCGATGCTGGAGAGGTTGAACAGCTGATGTATGGCTTCTCGAACTTCATCTGTCTCCCCGATGGAATGTCGACTCCTCACTCCGCGGGCACAGGGACCGTGATGCGCCCGGACACGCTCCGCCGATATGCCCGTGAGGCCGGATTCCGAGACATCGAAATCCTGCCGATCGAGACAGACACGTGGAGGTTCTACCGGCTGGTATGAGCCCGGATTCCCCAGCATCAGGACACTAGGGTGCGACCATGGATGACCACGGAGGGGCAGAGTCGTTCGAGGCGTTTCGCACATCGTTCTCGTATGGCAGCCGCAACGACCTCAACTTCAAATTCTTCAAGGGAATGTCCGATGACCAGGTCGCTTCTCTCCTCCAAGATCTGCTGAATAGCCTGGGCGATGCGTACGACACCGGTGACGTCCTGCCTCTGATCGAGGCGGCGTACGAGGCACAGGTTGAGGGATACTCCCCTCCACCCAACGCACCAACTTCGCGCAACGCGTTCGAGGACGGTCCGTTCACACCGAACGAGAAGTCCATCGCCACATCGACAGTCGGTCTGTTCACGACGTCCGGACACTTCGTCGTAGGTGACGACCCGATGCCTTTCGGGGAGACCTCCCTGACCCAGGAAGACGCCGTGCTCAGAATCAGTGAGTTCCTCAAGGACACCCCGATCCTCTCCGAGATTCCATCGGACACCCTCACCTCAGATCTGCGTGTCCGCCACGGCGGATACGACATCCGCTCCGCGGTGCGTGACCCGAATGTCACGTTCCCGATCGATCGGCTCCGCGAGATGCTGGCGAACCGGGACATTCGAGACGTCGCTTCGACCTTCTTCTCGTTCCCTGGGGCGACTGCCCAGGGAAGACTCCGCCGCGAACTCCAGGGCTGGATCGAGCGGATACACGAACAGAACATCGACGTCATGCTCCTCGTGCCTGTATGACCGGTGTGCCACGTGTCGGTCGGACACGTTGCGAGGGCGATCGAGGAGTCGGGTATCCCGACAGTGACCGTGATGGCGCGCGCCTTCCAACACAGGGCACGGGAGATGAAGATCCCAAGAACCCTGGTGGTCAAACACCCCATGGGCCGCCCACTCGGGGCAGCGGGAGACGCCACCCGCCACCACGCGGTTCTCAGAGCTGCCTTCGACCTGCTCGAAACGGCAACAGGCGGCGGCATCGTCGTCGAGTTCCCTGAGGCGTACCGTCCACGCCCGTAGCCCTCGGGTCGGTCAGTCGGCTCTCACCGCTCGGGTGGCGAGATAGGCACCAGACAGAACGACGACAACGCCTGCCATGGCGATCGGCTGGACGACTTCACTCCGAAAGACGACCCCCAGCACGATCGCAACGACCGGGATCAGGTACGTGGTTGTGGTCATGCGTGGCCCGCCGACACGACCTGCAAGAGTCGTGCTCAGGGCACGGACGATGCCGGTACCGATGACTCCGAGGATCAGCACAGCGATCAGGGAGGTCGCCGAGAACTCAGAGGTACCAAGGGATCCGACAGCGAATGGTGCGAGCATCGCGCTCGAGATAGCCAGCGCCCACAGGGTGACGGCCGCACCGCCATACGTCTGTTGAAGCGGCACAACGATGTTGCTGTTGATCCCGTAGCCGATCGTCGCAAGGAATACGAGTGCGATGCCCATGGGCGCCGTTCGCACACCGACCAGGGAGGGCGTTGTCATCATCACGATACCGATGAATCCGATGCCGATGCCGAGTGCCTGCGCCCGTCCCGGGAGTTTGCGAAGCAGCAACGCTGCGATCACAAGGCTCAGGACAGGCGTACCACTTGTCACCATCCCAGCAACTGCAGAATCGAGTTCAGTCTCCGCTGCGGCGAACAGAAACGCCGGTGCGGCGTTGCCCGCAAGGGCGACTGCAAGTATGCGGCTCCAGTCCTCCCTGTGAATCCGTCGACGAGCCTGCGGAAAGGCCGCAAGCGCCGATGCTCCGAGCGCAACTCTCCCGAAGGCGACAACCCCCGGAGCCAGATGGTCCACGGCGAGAGCAATCCACAGAAAGGCAGATCCCCAGATGAGTCCGATCGTGATGGTCAGGCCCCACTCTGTCGGCCCGTAGGCATCTGTGTGTGAGCCGACATTGGTGAGCGGCGACGCCATGGCTTCCCCTTCCGTGTGGCAGTGACAGTATCTGCAATCGGTGGCCATTCATGACGCCCGGGGTTCGTTCAGGCTTCGAGCAGACCAGGATCGGGAGGAACATCGACGGCGTGACGTTCGAGCACTTCGATCGGCACGATGCCGAGCACACGCTCGTGGGTCGAAGCGAGAACCACCGGCGCGGCCACACCGTCGTGATGGGCACGTAGCCAATTCACTGCCGTGACACACCATCGGTCGCCGGGAATGAGTCCGGGGAAGTGAAACTGGGGCATCGGTGTCGTCAGGTCATTACCGATGGCCCGCTGGTGCTCAAGAAATTCTGTGGTCATGACCGCGCAGATGGTGTGGCTCCCATGATCGTGTGGCCCCGTGTTGCAGAAACCGTCCCTGTAGAACCCGGTCAACGGATCCGCGCCGCATGCTTCGAGCAGATTGCCCCGGACGCTCAAGGCACCTCGACCGGGAGTCTCAGGTGGGTGATCGGTCATGATCGAGGGGCCCACGCAGACCAGGAAGCGTCCGGGATGATGATCGACCCTGAGCCGTCGACACTCTGGATAACGACGACCGGCGCACCTCCGATCACGGCTGGATACCCGATGTGGTCCCCCGAGGCAGACCAGAACTGAACCGATTGGGCGTATTGATCGAAGAACGGGACGAAGTTGCGGAACCACGGAGGCTGAGGAGTGAACGATGTGATCTCTGCGGTGTCCCCGCCACTCCATTGGTGCCAGATCAAGGAGACCGGCCCGCTACCCACCGTGGCGTACAACAGCCGCTCCCCCACCTGATCCCATTGATACACAAGTGCCAGCTCGGTGGACACAGTCTCCATCGAACCCGACAAGAGATCGATAACGACCAATCGTCCTCCGGGGACCGAAGGGAGCTGTTGGGTGACGAGACCGACTTGAACGGAACCGGTGTCGGGTCGTACCGATGGTTGGACCGCCACCCGGTCTCCGAACGCCACGAAGCCTGCAGGTCCCTCCAGAGTTGCGATGTCGTTGAAGGAACCGTTGTCCCAAACCGCGAGGCTCTGTGTACCTTCGACGGTACGCAAGGTCATCAGACCCATATCGATCCACACCGGCGTCTGGAACAGTCCGGTCCGGGATGTGATCGTTGCCGTACCGGTCGCTCCGGATACGTCGAGCCTCCGGCCAGCGATGTGGATGCCAAGATCCTGACCATCGGGAGACCAACTCGTGTAGAAGGGTGACTCGTTCGACAGCGCGGTTGTCTCTCCGGACCGGTCAACGAGTTCAGCGATCAGTCCGGCACCGGCCGGATCGTTGCGAAGCGATGTGGTGGCGTACGGGGAGCCCATCGGTGCCGGCAAGAAGTAGAAGGGCGGTGTCTCCATTTCGGCGCGCCACACGACGTCGCCCGTCTCTGCATCTGCGGCGATCAGGGCGTGATCGCCTGTCTCTGACACCTCGGAGAACACGATGGTCGACGCGTCGAGCCATGTCGGCTGTCTGAAGATCGAGTCCTCGGAAGGGTCGATCCGCATCAGCTCGCCTCCACCAACGCCATGAACGACGATGGCACCGGACGTCGTGGCGACCACGATCCGGTCGGGAGTTTCGAGTGCCTCCTGATTCGTTGCCGGAGGCGCCGGAACAGTTGTCGAAGTCGCATCGCGCGCCGCTGATGACTGACAGCTGGCAGCGGCAATACCAAGAACCACAAGAATTGTCGCGCATCGGGGCACGAGCCAATGCTACGTCAGACATTCGGGTTCGATGACGGTGCAGATCCTCCCGGTAGATCGAGGATCTCGTGCTCTGACCACGAACGTTGGTGGTCAGAGTGCCAGGGGTGATCTCAGGTCGCGTGAGAACGCGATCAGAAATCTTCGACACCTGGCGACTGTGTAGCCATAATGGAGCGAGGTTCCAAGGGAGGCACCTGATCGCAAAAGACGTGCTCTACGCGCTGAACGGCGACATCGTCAGCTACAGCCGACTCCTCGCAGACGACCCGGACAACACGGCAGATGCACTGAGCGCGACCAAACTCATCGTCACAGACGAGGTCGCCGGTACCGGAGGAACGCTGGTCAACTTCGTCGGGGACAATTTCATGGCGGTTTTCGACCAAGCCGATCATGCAGTTCGAACCGCCATTTCGGTCACAAATTCACTTGCAGTCAGGAACGCTCCCGTCCCTGAGTTCCAACGCATGCGCTTCCGCATGGGCGTCGACGTTGGCCCGGTCCGTGTGAGCGCAGACGGGAGCTGGCTCGGGGACGCGTTGAACATAGCGGCCCGGATTCAGTCGATCGCTCAGCCCGGTGGCCTCAGCGTCTCTGGCGGCGTCTACCGAGCCCTCGACGAACCGATGCTGCGGTTCCGTTCGAAAGGGAGCCAGCATCTCAAGAACATCCCTGAGCGTGTGGAGGTGTATGACTTCGTCGACCTTCCCGCCGAAGGCGACACTTCGGTGACCCCGAACAGGCCTCTCGCTCTTGAAACCCCCAAGGTTGCTGTACTCCCAATGCACACCGAGGGAGTATCCGACGACCTTCGTTCCGTGGGGGCCTTCCTGCTTGCCGATGTCATATCGGGATTGGTCGACCTTCGAAATCTCGACGTTGTCGACGTGACGATCACGCTTGGCCAGACCCAGAAGGATGGGGAGATCGCATCGAACGTTCGATACGTACTGTCCTCCGGGATAGCCCAGGTCGGGACGCGCGTTCGGCTGTGGGCATCGGCGATGGAAGTGAGCACGCAGAATGCTCTCTGGGCACAGAAATGGGACACCGATGTCGAGTCCCTGCTCGATATGGCGGACAAGTTCGCCGAGGAGATCGTGAGAGCATTTGAGATCGAACTGATCGTCGGCGAACCTGCTCGGTTTCTCCACGAGATCGCCGATCCGAGGACTATCGCGCTGGTGTACGAGTCGTGGTACCACCTCACGGCTGGAACGGTGAACGGTTGGAATCGGGCACGCCACATCAATGAGAAACTCAAGAGCGAATTCCCTGACAGTGCGCTTGGTCACTCGCTGGCTGGGTTTACGGACTGGCTCGGTGTCGGGCAGGGCTTCGCCAGGAACGCAGAGGAATCGTTGAACAGTGCCAGGGTCGACGTAACAAGGGGCATAGAACTCGGTGATGAAACGGGTCTGGGA
>JAZFUH010000159.1:0-2828 GCA_036447125.1 Acidimicrobiia bacterium
CTAAGCGTTCTTGAACTGGAACGATGCAACGATCTCGAGTACGCCGAAGAACACCGAATAGATGCCCGCGACGACGGCGAAGACGCCGATCGTGATGGCCGGCCACACGAGGATCACGACACCGAAGAGTGCAGACATGAGCCCGAAGACGATCCGAATCGAGCGGTCGGGGAACGACGGATTGGTGAGACCCCGAAAGAAATCGACAAGACCAGAGATCAGCCAGAAAACGGCCACGATCAAGGCAATGACCTTGATCGTGCCTTCCGGGTTCTTCATGACAATCACACCGAGCACGATGCCGATGATCCCTGCAAGGGCCATGAGCCAGCGATCCTCGGCATGTGAATCGATCACGGCAACGAAGAATCTGATGACGCCTGTGACGATCATGAAGAAGCCGACGATCGCTGTGACAACGGTGATCGTCGCACCCGGCCAGAAGATCAGCAATCCGCCGATGATCACCGAGAAGACGCCCGAAACTGCAAGCAGCCACCAGCCCTTCTTCAGGTCGCCGTGATAGTCGTAGACCTCGATCTCCACTTCAGGCATGCCTCTCCCTCTCGTCGTCACCGGCACCCTAATCCGCATCGCCGTACCTTTGAGGTATGCGTTCAGCCATAATCGCGCAATGGCGACCGAGACCCATGTAGAGGCTGACGGTGTACCCGTCCGGATCTCAAGCCCGGACAGGATCGTTTTCCCCGAGGAGGAATGGACGAAACTCGATGTCGCCGAGCACTTCGTCATGTGCAGTGACGGTGCCCTCCGTGGTGTCTTCAACCGCCCCACGATGCTCAAGCGATGGACGAAGGGCGTTTCACGCGATCCCTTCTACATGAAACGAGTACCCGACTCTGCCAGATCCACGGTTGATGTCATATTTCCCTCGGCAAGACCCGGGCGGATGTTCCTACCACTCGAGGCCCAGGATGTTGTGTGGCTCGCCCAGATGAACTGTCTCGACCTCCATCCGTGGAACGCACGCTCGACAGATCTCGATCATCCGGACGAGCTGCGCATCGATCTCGACCCAACCGATGGATACGGTTTCGACGCGGTCATCGATGTTGCGCACACGATCCGGGAGATCCTCGGTGAGCTCGACCTCGTCGGATGGCCGAAGACGTCGGGGAATCGCGGGATCCACATCAACATTCGACTTGAGCCCCTCTGGACGTACTACGCGGTGAGGCGGGTATGTCTGGCGATCGCAAGGCGGGCAGAACGGCGCAACCCCCTCGCGACCACTGCATGGTGGAAGGAGGAGCGGTCGGGCATCTTCATCGACTACAACCAGAACGCAAGGGACAAGACATTGGCATCCGCATACTCCATACGCCACACCGGCTGGGTATCGACACCATTCGAGTGGCACGAACTCGATGATATGACGCCGGATATCTTCGACCTCATGTCCTTCAGGGACCGGTGGGAAGACGTCGGTGACCTGACCCGGGGCATCGATGAGGCCCCGGGTCGCATCGACAAGGGCGTCAAGTGGGTCATGGAGGATGAGGAGAACGGCATCGGTGACGCGCCCTGGCCACCGCACTACCCAAAGATGCCGGGCGAGCCCCCTCGGGTACAGCCATCGAAGCGCAGGAAGACTGAGGACTGAGGACCGGTATCCGAAGTCCGAAGTCCGATGGTGTAGAGCGACATTCGCCGACCTACGGTTCACTCCATGCCTGACTCACTCGACCAGACTCGTTCCCGCCTCATCGGGACACTTTTCGCCGGTAATGCCCTGAGCTCGACCGCATACATCGGAATCGTCACGGTCTCCTCCCTTATCGCGGAGCAGATCACAGGCTCGACGAGCCTCTCCGGCCTCCCGAACACGGTTGGTACGGTCGGTACCGCTGCAGGTGCTGCGACTCTGTCTGCACTCAGCCTCAAGATCGGCCGTAGACGGACGTTCACCATCGGATTCGTGCTCGCCGTTGTCGGTTCGATCCTCGCCGCAACATCCGTTGGTATCTCAAGCCTGCCCGTCCTGCTGGTGGCAATGGTGGTTCTCGGCTTCGGCCGAAGCGTGTCGCAGCTCGCGAGGTTCGCGGCAGGGGACCTGCGACGTCCCGAGCACAGGGCGTCTGCGATCAGCGTCATCGTATGGGCATCAACGATCGGGGCTGTGGCGGGCCCCCTCCTCATCGGCCCGACGAGCACCATGGCGTCATTTGCAGGCTTCAATCAACTCATCGGCCCGATCCTGGTCGGGGTCGTCGGATTCGCTCTTGCCGCGACACTCATGTTCGTTGGGCTTCGCCCTGAGCCACTCAGCCTGACGGTCGCTCCTGAGTCTGAGCATCCCGGTGAGCCGTCTACTTTTCGAGAGATCTTTGGGATTCCGACCGTCCAGCTGGCGATCATCGCCATGATCACAAGCCAGTTCGTGATGGTGTTGATCATGACCATGACACCCATTCACATCCGGGCGAATGATGGGAGCCTGGCAACGGTGGGCATCGTGATGATGGCCCACACCCTCGGGATGTTCGCAATCGCACCGATCACGGGCAAGCTGGTCGACCGTCACGGTCCTCGAAGGATCATCTCGATCGCGATCGGAGTACTCGTCGTTTCATCCCTCATAGCTGTCGCCGCACCGACGGCAGACACCGTCGTTCTTGTCATAGGGCTGTTCCTGCTCGGCGTCGGATGGAACTTCGGGTTTGTGGCCGCAAGCACCGAACTCCAGATAGGACTCCCGATCGCTGATCGGCTCAAGATCCAGGGTGTTGCAGACTCGATCATGTGGATCAGCGGTGGTCTCGGCGCCGCCGCATCAGGAGTCATCGTCGGAATGTCCTCCTACGTGG
>JAZFUH010000160.1:0-2882 GCA_036447125.1 Acidimicrobiia bacterium
CGACCGTCCAGGTACCGAAGATCTCGTCTGCAACCGCTTCGGCTGAGCCGTAGAGGTTCGGTCTGCCGAAGGCACCAGAACCGGTGATCCACACGGTGCGCCCTGCAAGTGCAATCGCAGCGAAGAACCCGATCCCGACAACGGCTGTCATTGCACGTTGGACCGGTGCCTGCACGCCGTATACGTCGCTCGTGTCCACGCCGATCAGCATGATGACGAAAAGGAACAGCGTCATCACTGCCCCTGCGTAGATGATGACCTGAACAACCGCAACGAACGGGGCGTCGAGCATGAGATAGAGGACGGCGAGGCTGAACATCGTCGTGAGGAGGCCCATTGCCGAGTACACGGGGTTCGATGCCGTCACCATCCCGACTGCTCCGACAAGGGCGACTGCGGCAAAGATGATGAAGAGGATCGTCTCAGCCATCGGTCACCTCATCATCCTTCGCATCTGACTGGCCCCTCTCGGCAGGGAGCTCGCCGGTGCGAGCCGAAGGGCTCCACTGGATGACGCCCTCATACTCTGCGCGACCGGACGGTGAAGTCGCACGCATCCATCCGTCACCGATCCTGAGCTCGTTGAGATCGATCAGTTTCGAATCTGGTTGAGGATGGTTCGGCGTCCCGTCCGGTTCGACGAGAAGGTCGTCCTTCGTATAGATCGCTTCATCGCGATCTGTGGTGGACATCTCGAAGAGATGGGTCATCGTGATCGCCTCGGTCGGGCATGCCTCGACGCACATGGCGCAGAAGATGCAGCGCAGCATGTTGATCTCATAGACGAACCCGTAGCGTTCACCCTCACTGACCGGATCATCGGGCGGGTTGTCGGCACCACGGACGTAGATGCAGTTCGCAGGGCAGATCCCGGCGCAAAGCTCACATCCGATGCACTTCTCTGTCCCGTCGAGGTTTCGGTTCAGCACATGGCGGCCGTGGAAACGCTCGGGCTTGACACGCTTCTCGTCCGGGTACTGGATCGTGACACGTGGCCTCGTGACTTGACGCATCGTCACGGCGAAGCCTCGGAAGGGACCCAGGAGGTCTGCGAACCAGCTCATTGTGAAACCCTCATGTCCATGGTGCTCCGAAGTCGCGGAATCCCAGGGCAATGGCAACGAGGATGATCCAGGCAAGGGACACCGGTATGAGCTTCTTCCACCCGAGCGCCATCAGTTGGTCGTATCGCATCCGGGGCAGGCTTGCCCTCACCCACACGAAGAACAGAACGATGAGCCAGGTCTTTGCGAGGAACCAGAAGATGGGGAGGAACCACTGCAGCACGGTTGGCCCGAAGACGGGACCGGACCAACCGCCAAGGAAGAGAGCCGTCGTGAGGGCAGAGATGTTGAAGACGTTGATGTACTCCGCAAGGAAGAACAGCGCGAACCTCATGCCGGAGTACTCCGTGTGGAAACCACCGACGATCTCCTGCTCGGCCTCGGCGAGGTCGAATGGCGGTCGGTTCGTCTCTGCGAAACCTGAGATGAGAAAGATCACGAACGAGGGCAGCAGGATGAGGTTCCATGCAGGGATGAACCCGCCGAATGTTCCCTGTTGCGCCTGGACGATCGATGTGATCGAGAGAGAACCTGTGAACATCACAACCGGCACGAGGGCGAGACCCATTGCCGCCTCATACGAGATCATCTGTGCAGACGCCCTGACAGACCCGAGCAGCGGATACTTCGAACCTGACGCCCAGCCGGCAAGGGTCACTGCGTACACACCGATTGAGGACATCGCCAAGATGTAGAGCAGCCCGACGTTGATGTCCATGGCCGCAAGGGAGTACGACGTCTCGTTGATGACTATCGGCGCGCCGATCGGAATCACGAGGAACATCAGCAGAGCTGTGACCATTGCGATGACCGGTGCTGCTATGTAGAGACCGAACTGGGCCCTTGCGGGGGTGATGCCCTCTTTGAACATGGCCTTCAGCCCGTCCGCGAGGGTCTGGAGGATTCCGAAGGGCCCCGCCCTGCTCGGCCCGATCCTGTTCTGGAGATCTGACACGAATTTGCGCTCAACCCAGACCAGCAGCAGCACGGTCACGAGGAGGAACACGAAGGCGAATGTCACCCGAATCCCTGCTTCGATGAAGATGCTCACGCGTCACCCGCCAACGTCTCGATGCGGATGGTTGGAGTCGCGGGGACCAACCTGGTCGCATCATGATTGTGCGGCAGGACGACAGATCGTTCATGGACGTCGTCATCGATGACGACAGGCAGCTCGGTTCCGCCAACACTCACCGACGTCCCCTCCCTGACCGTCAGCGCAGCCGCGTCCTTCGGATGCATCCTCACAAAGACGGGAGCGACAAGTCCCCTCAACGATTCGGCGTGCCGGGTGAGGACACCTGCGTCATAGAGCGAAGGCGCGAAGTGAAGAGTGAATCGATCGGTGACGACGGGCACGCTCACATCGACCGGGATATGTCCGAGCGGCTGGATCGCATCCGGAAGCGGAACGATCGCTCCATCCTCACCTGCCTCGAACGTGAGGTAATCGGCAGTCAACCCCGCGTACGCAGGAGCCGTTGCAGCGATCTCCTTGTTGATGATCTGCCAGTCAGACGCTCTGAGGTCCGATCCCATGCTCCGGGCCACAGCGTCGAGAGCAGCCGTCACGGTCATCGATCGTCCCCGTGGCTGAACCGACCTGCGGAGCCGCTGCACACGACCTTCGAGGTTGGTGACAGTGCCATCGATCTCACCCCACACGGCTATGGGAAGGATCACGTCTGCCATTGCGGTCGAGTCCGTGACGAAGGCATCAAAGGCGACGACGAAGTCGGCGGCGTTCAGTGCGCTCTCGGCGAGTGCAGGATCGGGGCATTCCCTGATCGGATCCGCACCGACGAGAACGACTGCCCT
>JAZFUH010000161.1:0-5430 GCA_036447125.1 Acidimicrobiia bacterium
GGAGCTCTACAGCGCACCGGTCGATCCTGACCTCATCACCCAGCGGGTCAGGGAGATCAAGGACTCAGGGGTGATCGCTTGTGGGAGTCTCACCCCTCCAACCGTCGCAAAATACATCGACCACGCAAAGGCCGGTGGGCTAGACGTGCTCGTCGTGCAGGGAACCGTCGTGTCTGCAGAACATGTCTCTTCACGCGAAGCGCCCCTTGACCTCAACACGTTCATTCGTGGGGTTGAAATGCCTGTCATCATCGGTGGCACAGCTTCGTATTCGGGTGCGTTGCATCTCATGAGAACTGGTGCTGTGGGTGTGCTCGTCGGCGTCGGCCCAGGGGCTGCCTGCACGACACGAGGCGTCCTCGGAATCGGTGTGCCCCAGGCCACGGCCATCGCTGATGCCACTGCCGCCCGATCTGCCTATCTCGAGGAGTCGGGACGATACGTGCACATCATCGCGGACGGTGGCATGCGTACCGGCGGCGACGTATCGAAGGCGATCGCCATCGGTGCTGACGCCGTGATGCTCGGATCACCGTTGGCCGCAGCCGCAGAGTCCCCATCGAAGGGCTTCCACTGGGGTATGGCCACATTCCACCCGACGCTGCCAAGAGGCTCTCGCGTCCAAACGGGGATACTCGGCACCATCGAGGAGATCCTCGTCGGACCTGCGCATCAGAACGACGGTCGACGGAATCTCTTTGGCGGCCTTCGCGGTTCCATGGCAACCACAGGCTATGCCACGGTCAAGGAGTTCCAAAAGGCCGAAGTGATGATCGCTCCCGCTCTCCTGACCGAAGGGAAACAACTCCAGCGGTCCCAGGGTGTGGGGATGGGTTGATGGCAGGGCCATCCGTTTCGGGTCATGCCTCACAGGGTGACTTCGATCGGGTTCTCGTCGTCGACTTCGGAGCTCAATATGCCCAGTTGATCGCTCGCCGTGTCCGCGAAGCGCGTGTCTTTTCTGAGATCGTTCCGAGGGACATCACCGCACTACAAATCAGGGAGAAGGATCCAGTCGGGATCATCCTCTCCGGTGGGCCATCGTCTGTGTATGCCGAGGATGCGTACGGTATCGACTCCTCGATCTTCGATCTCGGCATCCCGGTTCTTGGCATCTGTTACGGGCATCAGATGATGGCCCAGACGCTCGGCGGTACGGTCGCGTCGACAGGTACGTCCGAGTTCGGGCCTGCCCATCTCAGGGTTGTCGGACTTTCGCAGCTGTTCGTTGATCTGCCGGAACACCTTCAGGTCTGGATGAGCCACAGCGATGCCGTGTCGATTGCCCCCGAAGGTTTCATCGTCACTGCATCCACACCGGATGCGCCGGTCGCTGCAATGGAGGATCCAGAGCGGCGATTCTACGGCGTGCAGTTCCATCCAGAGGTGAAGCACACCGAACACGGCCAAAGGGTGCTTGAGCACTTCCTATGGGATGTGTGCGGTGCAAGGCCGACATGGACCCATGCGGGGATCATCGAGCAGTCGGTGGATGCAATCCGCAATGCGGTGGGTGACGGTGTTGCGATCTGCGGGCTCTCCGGCGGTGTCGATTCGTCCGTGGCCGCCGCACTTGTGCACAAGGCGATCGGCGACCAACTCGTCTGCGTCTTTGTTGATCATGGATTGATGCGCCACGGTGAGGGTGAGCAGGTCGAAGCAACCTTCAGGGATACGTTCGGTATGAACCTCATCCACGTCAAGGCCGAGGATCGATTCCTCGCAGCGTTGGAGGGTGTGACCGATCCAGAGGAGAAGCGCAAGATCATCGGAGAGCTCTTCATACGTGTCTTTGAGGAGGTCGCCTCGGGCCTCGATGGCGCTGATCATTTGGTCCAAGGAACGCTGTATCCCGATGTCATCGAATCAGGGACAAAGGACGCTGCGAAGATCAAGAGTCATCACAACGTTGGTGGCCTGCCGGACGACATCAAGTTCGAGCTTGTCGAGCCATTGCGTGACCTGTTCAAGGATGAGGTGCGGGCGATAGGCGAGGAGCTCGGGCTCCCGGAGGAGATCGTGTGGCGGCAACCATTCCCCGGACCGGGGTTAGCGGTTCGGATCATCGGCGACGTGACCAGAGAGCGTCTCGATATCTTGCGGGCAGCTGATGTGATCGTTCTTGAGGAGATTCGCAGGGCCGGACTGTACCGTGAGATCTGGCAGACCTTCGGTGTCCTGCCTGCTGTCAAGACCGTGGGTGTACAAGGTGATGGGCGCACATACGCCTACCCACTGATCGTGCGAGCGGTTACTTCAGACGATGCAATGACCGCTGACTGGGCCCGCTTGCCGTACGAGGTCCTCGCAAGGATCTCCTCTCGCGTGATCAACGAGGTCGATGGAATCAACCGCGTCGCCTATGACATCTCATCCAAGCCCCCCGCCACCATCGAGTGGGAGTGACTCAGCCAACCGAGGTCATACGTCATGCTCGAGTGGTGACTAGCGCAGAGGAAACGACATCGAGTAGAGACCCGCGGTGTGTTTCCGTGCGCCTCTACTCGATCTACGGACTCCATCCCGACAGTTACGGGCGCACTGGGCGATCTGGGAGAGCCTTCGCGTTGTCATCTCCCTGACAGAAGCTCGCTCCTGGGCTAAACGGCTCACCAATGCCGAAGTGGGCTGGGGATCCCCCCGAGACACCGCCTAGAGATGGTGTGTACTGCTCAAGGATGTGTGCGCCGTGGTTCGCCTCATCAACTGGGCCCTCGCCACATCCGGCGTTTGCATTGGGCACGGCGGTCGTCGGCAGGGTTCCCCTCGCTCCGTATCGCATGCAGTGAGCGGATCCGAGCATGGGTTTCGCCTTCTGAGGATGGTGTCTGATCCGATAACTAGTCATACTCCTCAAGGACGATGTCGAGGGTTCCGATATGGCTCTTGTGGACGAAACCTCTTTCGTGATGGTGTATTGATGGACTGGCAGAACGACCCTGAGCTTGAGAAGCTCTTCAAGGAAGAGCTCGACGATCGTTCGAGCAGTCTTGTCGACGGCGCCGAAGCGATGCTGAGAAATGACATCAGCTCCGAACTTGCAGGCCGGATGCTTCGCGAGGGCCACACCATCAAAGGAACCGGTCGTGTCATGGGGTACGAAGGCATCGCCAGAGGCGGCGAAGCGTGCGAATTCGTGTGGCGATTCGTTCAGCAAGGTGAACTGGAACCGTCCTCAATGCTTGGCCGTACGCTCTTGATTCTTGCGGAGGCCATTCCCCAAGCACTTGGCGGGGACGACACGATCGTATCAGAAGCAATCGAGCTGCTGCGAACACTCATCGATGTCCCTGCACTTCTCGAGCTGCTCCCTGAACCGATGACGACCTCGGAACCTCCCTCACCTCCAGACGACACACACCGGGCACCCGATGTGGATGCGGAGCCATCCGATGATGTGCGCGTGGCCCTCAGCGAACACTCCCCTGAGGCCGAGGCCGCGGAGCCGACCGCCGAGTCAGAGACTGGGATTGAGGTTCACGAGTCGGTGACCGAGGTCGGAGATCTTGAACCCGTCGCATCAGGAGCGCCGGACATCGCGCCGGCCACCCCTGAAGGCAGAGACGTGCCGGATCCCGAAGGTGCAACGGAGCCGGCAGCCGACCGTGATGCCGGCGCGCAGCACGAGCCGCTCGTTTTCGAGCCAGGTCCCGACGGCAGGCTCGCCACTCCTGCGATCACGTACGAGATTGTTGCGTCTTCTGTTGAAACCGATGTCGTTGATGCGACCGAGAAGCCTGACTTATCTACCGCGGCACCTCTTGCCGTCGGTTCCCCGCCTGACGAACCACCCAGCCTCGTTGCTGTCGAACCGGCACGGTCAGTATTGGACCCAGGGACGAACAAGACGTATGACCTCGGCGGTCTTGTTGGAGCAGTCGAGACGTGGGCCACCGAAGAATCTGTCCCTGTGAACGCTGGGCGTCTCTTCCGGATGATCAACAACGTCGTCGCGATGAGAATCGATATTGATTCTGCGGTGAGACAGGCAACCGACGTGCTTTCGATCGGTTCACAGAAGGCCCCTGCTGCCGCCGTCGAAGGAGTCCGCGAGTCCCTCGAAGCTGTGAGGCGTGCGTCTGTACAACTTGAGTCAGCCGCACTTGGACTCACCGTCATGCCCATATCGAACATCACCTCGACCCTTCCCCAGCTCGTCAAGTACGTGTCAAAGAAGCTTGATAGAGAAGTAGAGCTCATTGTCGAGGGTGAGGACACTCTGATCGATCGCCAGCTCCTTGATCGGATTGGCGAAGTCATCCGTCAGCTTGTTGTCAATGCCGTTACTCACGGTCTTGAGCCTGCAACCGCGAGAGTTGCTGCCGGCAAGGCTTCGGTCGGAACGGTCAGGGTGTCCGCAAGCAGGGACGATCAGCACCTACGGATAGCGATCACCGATGATGGTGCAGGTATCGACTGGGCAGCCGTGCGCGCGAAAGCGATAGAGAACGATCTCGTTGGCGAGGATCCGACTGCGGAGGAACTCAGATCGGTTCTGTATGCCGATGCCTTCTCCACGAACCCTGATTCCTCCGAGTTCACCGGTTCGGGTGTCGGGCTCGGTCGTGTCACGGAGATCGTCGAAGAGGTCTATGGGTCCATGAGCCTTGATTCGTCCGCAGGTCTCGGAACAAGTTTCGTCATCACGATGCCCGCACACCGGGGGTTGCAGTCTGCCCAGATATTCACCGCCGGTGGCCGTACATGGGGTATCCCCGACGCCGTGGTTGTCCAGATCTCTCCGATGCCGGAGGTGTCGATCTCCGTCACGGAGAAGGGGACATCGATAGGGTTCGGAGGCGAAACCGTACCGTATTCGTCCTTTGCGTCCGCTGCAGGCCTCGAGCTCGAAGGCCTCCCCTCCCAGGTGATGGTGCTTCAAAGCCCGACAGGCCTGATCGCTTTGGCGGTCGACGATGTGTTTGATACCCATGAGGTTGCCACGAAGGATCTCGGTCCATTGCTCAGCGGATCCTCGGTGGTGAGCGGTGTCGCCCTGCTCGGTGGCGACGAGACGGTCATGCTCGTCGATGCAGGCAGACTGGCCGAACGCATGCGATCCGCCGAAGCCTTGTCCGAAGGGCCCGTCCACACAGTGCTCGTTGTGGATGACAGTCAGGGCGTCCGCCAGGTCGTATCCGGTGTTCTTGCGTCGCACGGATTTTCGACGGTGTCCGCAGGAAGCGTGTCAGACGCGCTCGCCGCTCTTTCGAGGAACGACGTCGATGCGCTCGTCGTCGATTTCTCGATGCCGAGGGCCGACGGTGTCGCTCTCGTCCACATGGTGCGACAGCGCTACGGAATGATTCCGATCGTCATGCTCTCGGGTGTCGCATCGAAGGAGGACCAGGCGCGAGCAGAGCGTGCAGGTGTCGATGCCTTCTTCGACAAGGGTGACTTCGCAAAGGGTGCACTCGTGCAAACACTCCG
>JAZFUH010000162.1:0-3863 GCA_036447125.1 Acidimicrobiia bacterium
CGCGAGATACAAGTTCTTGACGCGTGCTGCCGCTACTCGTTGCACAGGAACGAAGGACTCCCCGTCGCCCCGTGGTACTCGTAGCGCACGCCATCGACTTCGAACACGCTGAGGGAACCGCTGACGATCGCCTGGGTGTACGCCATGCCTGGTTGTGGGCAACCAAGCGAACCGTCCGGCCAGACAACTTCCTCGTGGGACACCCAGTCGATCACGTCGCTTGAGACGCCGAGATACGCGGCCAGATCGGCCATCGCGCCCTGTACTGCTTGGGGTACTTCTCCACCCAACACAAAACCATCGCTGTCGTCCGCGGGCGGCGGAGTGTCGCCGGGCTCACCGAGACCGCTCCTCGACGCATCGTCATTGAAATCCGCATTCGGATCAACTGGCAGCGACTCGGTCGGGAGCTCGCCCTCCACGGACCCTGAGCCATCCGACTCCACAGCACCTGCGCACGCGGAGAGAATCAGGACCGCAGCAGCTCCCGCGATCAGCACCTTCTTCATATCGTTCTCCTGAGGGTCAACACTACGACGCATCGACGGCGCCGTTCGGTTCCCTACTCGACGAGGATCACCTGGAAGCCGCCAAGGCCGGTAGGGTCGATGAGGGCTTCAAAGTCGAGACGCTCGGATCGACTCTCGAGCTGAGCCATGATCTCACCCATCGATGCGGAGAGCCGCTCCTGATACGTCGCGTCTTCGATGAGTTCGTCGAGTCCGTGCTCGAGAACGAAATCACGCTGGCTCATCAGGCGGATCTCTCGTCCGGCACGAGCGATTGCATCGACGACACCGGTGACGTTCACATCAACTGTGATGTCCGTCTCTCCGGGGTGCTGCAACCAATCGAGACCGTTCTGATGCCTTCGATACGTTCTGACGATGGAAGAGAGATGTCTTTCGGCAAGCACTTCGGCACTCCCCCCGTAGTCGATGAGACACATGGTGACAGCTCCGAAGTGGTCGAAGACGGCTTCGATCCACTCGGCAACGCCGAGCTGAACGGATACCGTCGTGCCCGGTGCAACAGTGCCGAACGTCACGTCACACCACTCGACGACCCTGCTTCGAGCCGGTATCTCGACAAGTTTCAGCCTGTCCCCATCGAGTCCGACAGCGATCTCGACCCAGCCATCAACGGTTCTACGCGCAAGTGCAGCAGGCATATTGTCGAGAACTTCGTTGGCGACGATGACAGCGTCGATCCCTCCGGGAATCTTGTCGATCGCATCAACGACCGTTGCATTTGGGAACCGCCCTCTGAGGAACGCCCGTGAGGCCTCAGATCGCTCAACGGCATAAACGGGGTCATGCGCGTCTGACCAGGGAGGGATGATCTCTGCAAGCAGCGCCCCGGAGCCAGACCCGATCTCGACGAGTGCGGCCCTGCTCCTCGGAACATTGCTGTCGGCCCACTCGCCAACGCAGTGCCCGAAGGCCCAGGTGATCTCGGGGCTGGTGACAAAGTCACCCTTCTTGCCAGAGCGAATCGGCCCGGTGGAAAAGAAACCCTCATCGCGGTCGTACAAGCACCTCGCCATGTACTCGTCGAAAGACATCGGCCCATCGGCTTCGATGTGTGTGACAATCCGCGTCCTCATGTCTGAAAGTGTAGATTCAGGGCATGACCGACTCCGATTGCGTGCTGTGTGCAGGCAAGGACATGGACGAGGCCCTCCTCGTCACCGAGGTCTGGAGTGACAAGTTCTGGCGCCTCACGACAACGACTGTGGGCGAGATCGCTGGCTACTGCTATCTGAGCACCCGCAGACACATCGAGGACATCTGCAAACTCGATGGAGAGGAACAGGAAACCTTCGGGTCCGTTGTGACACGAACAACCTCAGCCATCAAACAGGCGACCGGTGCTGAGAAGGTCTACCTGTACGCGGTGGGGGATGGAGTTGACCACCTCCATCTGCACCTTGCCCCGCGGAGGGGCCCTGCGAGCCCATTGGTCGACGATCCCATCAAGGGGGCCCGTCACAGGGTGATTCTCCGCACAGGTGAGGAGGTCTGGGTATCGGACCGCTACCCGCTCCAGCCGAGAAATCTCATGAATGCAGCTGTCTCCGACATCAGAGAACTTCTCGCTGGGTAGCGCCTCGAGCGAAAATAACGAGGATCGCTTCTTCAACCTAGTCGCATAGAAGATGACTTAGGAATTAACTCGAAGCGCGCTATCCTCACTCTGCCGATCGCACCACGAAAGGACGAAAGACGTGGTCCAGACGTTCCATGAGTTCATGGACGATGTGGTTGAGAAATCCGCTGCACAATTCGAGTTCCACCAAGCAGTACTAGAGGTCGTTGAGTCCGTATGGCCACTCTTTGATCGCCACCCCGAGTACCTCGAAGAGAAGATCCCCCACCGAATGGTGCACGCAGAACGGATCATCATCTTCCGCGTCCCATGGGTCGACGACACGGGGACCGTGCAGGTGAACCGCGGATACCGGGTCGAGATGAACAGTGCCATCGGCCCGTACAAAGGTGGCCTCCGCTTCCACCCAACCGTGAACCTCGGCATCTTGAAGTTTCTCGCCTTCGAGCAGGTGTTCAAGAACGCCCTGACGACACTGCCGATGGGTGGGGGAAAGGGAGGAGCTGACTTCGATCCCAAGGGCAGGACCGATCACGAGGTCATGCGGTTCTGCCAGGCGTTCATGAGCGAGCTGTTCCGCCACATCGGTCCCCACACCGACATTCCTGCAGGAGACATAGGCGTCGGTGCACGCGAGATCGGGTATCTGTTCGGTCAATACAAGAAGCTTGCGAATCAGTTCGACGGCATCCTCACCGGTAAGGGCACTGCGTGGGGAGGCAGCCTCATTCGACCGGAATCCACGGGCTACGGGACGGTGTATTTCACTGAGGAGATGCTCAGGGCCCAGGGTGACACCATCCATGGAAAGAAGGTGTTGATCTCAGGATCAGGGAATGTCGCCCAATTCGCCGTCGAGAATGTCAACCGCCTCGGTGGAAGAGCTGTCACTCTCTCTGACTCGAACGGGTTCATCCACGACCCTGACGGTATCGATGCCGAGAAGCTCGCATGGGCGATGGCCCTGAAGAATGAACGAAGGGGCAGGATCAGCGAGTACGCAGAGCACTTCAATGTCGAGTATTACCCGGGTCAGAAGCCCTGGGGTGTCGAAGGAGCAGACGTAGCGCTCCCTTGCGCAACCCAGAACGAGCTGAACGTCGAAGAGGCAAAGCAGCTCGTGGCGAACGGCATTCGTGTCGTAGCGGAAGGCGCAAACATGCCGACGGAGGCGGACGCCGCGAAGCTGCTCATTGACAGCGGCGTACTCTTCGGTCCCGGCAAAGCAGTGAACGCAGGCGGCGTGGCGGTAAGCGGCCTCGAGATGGCACAGAATGCAGCGTTCACCACATGGAGCCGCGAGGAAGTCGACGCCAGGCTCCTCGGCATCATGACGGCGATCCACAGATCCTGTCGCGAAGCCGCTGAAGAGTTCGGCGCCCCGAACAACTACGTCATCGGGGCGAACATCGCAAGCTTCCGCAAGGTTGCAGGTGCGATGATGGATCAGGGCATTGTGTGAGGAGATCCAATATGACAAAGATCGTTGGCTATTTCGACGGAACGGACTCGGCGCTGCTCACAGACCTCGTCTGTGACGGGTACGACACGCTCCCCATCTCCAACGGGTTCGACAATCACGGGATGCACGTGCGGATCATCAACAACGAGAACCGAGTGGACGTATTGGTCGGCTATCTCCACAAGATCTACTCTCCCGAGGGCAGCACCCCTCCGGGCGCGGTCACGTATCAGGATGTCTTCCACGTCTGTCGCACCTTCGACATCCCACTCGTCCTCGAGGTCGATGCAGA
>JAZFUH010000163.1:0-4829 GCA_036447125.1 Acidimicrobiia bacterium
CTTCGGCCAGCTCTCTCCACACCCATCGCCAGATCCTGTGGCTCGTACCACTGTTCCCCAGAGGATCACAAGCAGATTGAATCCAAGCGCCGCCCAAGCGACATACGGAAACACGATACGAGCACGGAGCGAGGGAGCCACGGCGACAAGGCTAGCGAACAGGCGCCGGACGCCAGACGCCGGATGCCAGATGCCGGAAGCGGGGTGGAAGTGCCCGCGATCGATTCATTGTCGGGTGCGAAGCACCATGTGCGCAGTACCCTCATCGTATGAAGAAGCTCATACTCCTCGGCGTCCTCGCCGCCATTGCGGCAGTGGTTTACAAGGTGCTCACCACCGAGATCCCGATCGACGACGCCTGATCACGTGCTCCATGTTCGCCGGTTCGGTACGGGCGCCAACATCGTAGCTCTGCACGGATTCTCCCTCACCGGAGAGCAGTTCTCCCCGGTTGCCGACAGCCTCGGCCGACACATCATCGCGCCGGATCTCCCCGGCCATGGATCAAGCCGGTCCCATCCGTCTGACGTGGATAGCGTGACTGCAGCGATCGACATCCTTCTCGACGAATTGGGCAGGCCCACACCGCTAATGGGCTATAGCCAGGGTGGTCGCATGGCTCTCCTGACCGCCATCGGGGATCATTCGAACATCTCGGCCCTGGTCCTCATCTCGTCGAATCCCGGAATCAGGGATGCGGCCGAAAGAGAGTCGCGCATCGAACGCGATCATGTTCTTGCTGACCGAATCAGAGACATCGGAGTCGAAGCGTTCATCGACTCGTGGACCTCGGCCGGCATCACGACGCTTGGCCACCTCGACGAGGCGTATTGCGTCTGGGACAGGAGTGTCCGTTCGGGGAACTCAGCAGAGGGACTTGCGGCAGCGCTTCGGGGATACGGCCAGGGGTCCCAGCCATCGGCCTGGGATGAACTCGGGAACCTCGCGATGCCGGTTTTGCTCGTCGTCGGGGGTCTGGACGAGCGCTACAGGCTCATCAACGGCGAGATGGCCGATCTGATCCCGGGCGCTGAGCTGGTCGTCATCGACGGCGCACGACACAACCCACTCGCCGACGAGCCAGCCGCCACCTGCAAAGCGATCTCACGCTTCCTCGATCGGCACCGGTGATCCTGACGTCCAGTCATAGAAACCGACGCCGGACTTCTTACCCAATCTGCCTTCAGCAACCATCGTACGCAGCAACTCCGGCGGCTCGAATCTCTCGCCGTAAACCGTTGCAAGATGCGAAGCGATCTTCAGCCTGACGTCCAACCCAACAAGGTCGCCAAGCATCAGCGGACCCATCGGATGTCGGTAGCCGAGTCTCATTGCACGATCGATGTCCTGCGGATCGGCAACTCCCTCTTCAACCATGCGAACAGCTTCGATCCCGACGAGCACGCCGAGCCTACTTGTCGCAAATCCGGGCGAGTCCTTGATGAGCGCCTGCTCCATGCCGAGGGACTCAACCATCGATGCGACCGAGTTCAGTGTGTCCTGGGATGTCGCGGTCCCCTTGATGACCTCAACAACGTGCATCGCCCACACCGGATTGAAGAAGTGCATGCCGACAAAGCGTTCGGGTCTTGATAGTCCCACAGCGAGCTCATCGATCGAGATGCTCGACGTGTTCGAGCCAAGAACTCTCGAATCTCGCTTCTCTGCTGTGTACAGGATCGACCGTTTCAGTCCGATGTCCTCGATGACGGTTTCGACAATGAGATCAAGGTCATCGTCAAGCTCTTCAACCGAGCCGACAGCACCGACATTGGCGATAACGGCATCGAGGTCGTCAGGATCGAGTTTCCCACGGGCTGCAGCGGTTCTCAGCGTGTCTGCCACTCGCAGCACGGAACGCCGCGCTGTGTCGAGGTCGACATCGACGACCGTGACCTCTGTCCCGTTCGCCGCAAATCGATGAGCGATCCCCACCCCCATGGTCCCCCCACCGATGACCCCGACCCGCATGCTTCCTCCCAGAACTCACCCTGTGAACTGTGAACCGTAGACGGTCTACCGTCTAGGCGATGGAACATCTCCGCCTCACGGCGTATTCGCACGGCTCCGGTTGAGCGTGCAAGCTCGGTCCTGACGAGCTGACGCAGGTCCTGCGTCATACGCACAACCACCCAGCCACACTGCACCCGGACCTCCAAGTGGGTATCTCGGGTCTGGATGACGCCGGGGTCTTTCGCATTGATGAGGAGCGGACGATCGTTCAAACGGTTGACTTCTTCACACCGATCGTGGATGACCCATACGATTGGGGCAGGATCACCGCTGCGAACGCGCTCAGTGACATATACGCGATGGGTGCCGACCCCCTCACCGCACTCCAGCTCGTCGGATGGCCACGCGACACGATTCCGTTTGAAGTTCTCGGGCACGTGATCGAGGGTGGCCTGGATGTCATGCATGAGGGCGGCTGCACGGTGCTCGGCGGGCACTCCGTCGACGACCCTGAACCGAAGTACGGGTTTGCCGTCACAGGCGTTGCTCCACCCGGTGATATCACGACCAACAGCGGAGCCCGACCTGGCCAGAGACTCATCCTCACCAAACCCCTCGGTACGGGCATCGTGGCGACAGCCGCAAAGCACAACAGCGCGCCGGACGAAGTTGTTGAAGATGCGATCGACCTGATGGTGGCTCTGAACAAAGGAGCCGCAGCCGCGGTCAGACGTGTCGGAGCAAGAGCCGTCACAGATGTGACAGGCTTCGGTCTGCTCGGTCACCTCGCGGAGATGACACGAGGTTCGAATGTCAGCGCAGAGATCGAAGCTGCGGCAGTTCCCGTCCTCGAGGGCGTTCTCCAACTCGTTGCGGCCGGCGAGATCTCAGGAGGCACCAGGCGGAATCTCGCAGCGGTCGATCCGCTCGTCACCTTCACGAATACTCCCGACGACATGAAGTGGGTACTCGCTGACGCGCAGACAAGC
Organism: Acidimicrobiia bacterium; assembly: GCA_036447125.1. Lineage (GTDB taxonomy): Bacteria > Actinomycetota > Acidimicrobiia > Spongiisociales > UBA5794 > B3-G11. The sequence continues at coordinate 2,943 of JAZFUH010000163.1, forward strand.
GGCGGACTCCTGATCGCGGTTGATGAACCGCTCTCGGACGCTCTCGTACAGGCACTTGCCGACGAAGGGGTCTCGGGTCGGGTGATCGGAAGCATCGTCGAGAGGATCTTTGAAGAAGGGCCTTCCGGGCGAATCTCGGTTTCTTGAGAAAAAAGGTACTCAGATCGACTTGAAGTCACCGCGCGATGGGGTATCCTCAAATTGCTGGGTCGCCAGACGACCCTCAGCAGGTCCCCTCGTCCCCCCTGGGGGACCTGCGAAACCAACTACTGACTCCCTTGGGAGTCAGTAGGTACAAGCAACGGGCCCCTATCCCCCTGGGGGTCCGTTGCGCGTCCGAAACGCACTAAGGCGATAGGCTGGAAGAGTCATGAAGATCCGTATCGCGCGCCCAGGCCAGATTGCCTCGACCATACGCGAGCTTGCACGCAGACGCCCTGACGAAGCCGAGGACTATCTCGATACGCACCACGACATCTGGGAAGAGCTTGCGGGCGGGGACCCCCACGAAGCCGCAGACATCCTCGAAGCGCTCGATGAGGAGGGCGCAGCAGATCTCCTGCAGGATCTCCCTGCAGATGAGGCCGGTGATGTCCTCGACGAGATGCACCCAGAGGCCGCCGCAGACGTACTTGAGGAGCTGACCCCCGAAGAGGCCGCCGCCCTCATGTCTGAGATGGAGACCGACCAGGCTGTCGACGTGATCGGTGCACTAGAGGCACATGACCGAACCGCCGTGCTCAGTGCACTCGATGCAGAGACCGCGAGAGATGTAGAGCGGCTGTTGATCTACGCCGCAGACACGGCCGGCGGCATGATGACGACAGATGTCGCCGCACTTCCTTCGGGGATGTCGTGCGGAGAGGCGATCGAACGCCTCCGCCGGTTGCACGCAGAACTCGGGTCGAATCTGCGCTACGTGTACGTGGTCGACGACGGAGGCAGACTCCTTGGGGTGGTTCCCTTCCGCAAACTCGTTTTCGCTCGTCCGGGAACCGGTATCGATGACGTCATGGAAGCCGAGATCGTCACCGTGCGCACTGACACCGACCGCGAGGAGGTGGCCGAGCAGATCCAGCGGTACCGCCTCATAGCTATCCCAGTCGTCGATGCTCGAGGTGTGCTCGTTGGCATGGTCAAGGTCTCTGAGGCGATCGAGGCGATCCTCGCAGAGGTGGGGGAAGATATCGCCGTGATGGTCGGAGCAGGAGCGGAGGAGACGGTGTTCACACCGGTCGGCCGATCGGTGCGCAGGCGACTTCCGTGGATCTTCTTCAATCTCATCGTCGGTGTACTGCTTGCATGGATGATCTCACGCTTCGAATCGACACTGACGACCTATGCCGTACTCGCAGCCTATATGCCAACAGTCGCGCTTCTCGCTGGAAACTCCGGGGCACAGAGTGTCGCAGTGATCATCAGATCCATGGCCGTGGGCGATCTCCCCCCCGGGCGTGCCGCAAGAGCAATCAGACGTGAGGTGGCGGTGGGACTCATCGATGGCACGGTCATGGCCTTCACAGCTGCGATCATCGCTGCGTTGACCGTAACAGCGTTCCAAGGGGGTGCGAACAGTATCGATCCGATGGATCTCGGTGTGATCGTCTTCGTTTCCGTTTGGGTCGCGTTCGTGGTCGCAGGACTGGTCGGATCCGGTATCCCCGTGGTGCTCCGCAGGGTCGGCCAAGATCCGGCGTTGGCCTCGAACATCTTCCTCACGATGGTCACAGACATCGTTGGCTTCACAGGTTTCTTGATCACGGCAACGATTCTGCTTGCCTGAGCCAGATACCAGATGCCAGATACCAGATGCCAGATACCAGATACCAGATGCCAGATGCCAGATGCCAGATGCCAGATGCCAGATGCCAGATGCCAGATGCCAGA
>JAZFUH010000164.1:0-3881 GCA_036447125.1 Acidimicrobiia bacterium
GAGGCCGAGTTACACAGGTACGCGTCGAGCGAGACCACGTACCACACGATCGCGATCTCTCCCTCCGACTGGGTCGCGTTTGCCACCCATGCTCTCGACATCGGTTTTGATACGTTCATCGATCTTTTCGCCGTGGACCACTTCTCAGAGGCCCCAAGGTTCGAGGTGACGCTGAACCTCCTCTCGATGGCTGCCAATGAGCGGATCCTCATCTCGACAAGGGTCTCGTACGACGATCCTTCTGTCCCGACGCTCACTGGCGTCTTCGCCGGAGCGAACTTCTATGAGCGCGAGGCCTACGATCTCCTCGGAGTCGATTTCCCCGGTCATCCGGATCTCACTCGCATCCTCATGCCGGACGACTGGGAGGGATACCCACTTCGCAAGGACTACGACATAGGTGCTGTGCCCGTCCGGTTCAAGGCGGGGAGCTCAGATCTATGAGCGACGTGCCGGAGAACAACGACGCCGTCGGGAGCGACGAAGGAGCCGACGAGACTTCGGCGGATACGTCGGTTGCCGAAGCCAGGCGCTCGAAACACGATATCTGGGTATCGGGCACCGAGGAACGTATGCCCTTCGCCCGCGCCACGGACGAAGGGGCTCAGGAACTGCTTCATCGCGACGAGGATCCCGCCCTCGATATCCAGCGAGGAATCGCGGTGGACGATGACTTCGTCGTGCCGGAGCGGGTCGTGGACGATGAACGCCAGATCATCAACATGGGTCCCCAGCATCCGTCGACTCACGGTGTGCTCCGGCTCCACATGGAACTCGAAGGCGAGACGGTTCGTCGTGTGAAACCGATCATCGGATATCTCCACACAGGGATGGAGAAGACGGCTGAGACGCTCAGTTACTCCCAGGGTTCAACGAATGTGACACGGATGGATTACCTCTCGCCGTTCCACAATGAACTTGCCTTCTCGCTTGCGGTCGAGCAGCTTCTCGGTCTCGAGGTACCGGAGCGTGCAAGTGCGATCCGGATCCTCATGACCGAGTTGAACCGTGTCGCAAGTCACCTTCTGTCCGCTGCGACGATGGGAATGGACGTTGGCGCCCTGTCGATGATGATCTACGGCTGGCGTGAGCGCGAGGTGTGTCTCGACTTCTTCGAGAAGACCACCGGACTGCGGATGAACCACAACTACATCAGGGTTGGTGGAGTAGCGGCCGATCTTCCCGATGGTTGGGAAGAGGACGTCGTGAGACTCGTCAAAATGGTCAATGACGGTGTCGACGAGTACGAGGAGCTCCTCAACGAGAATCCGATCTTCCTGGATCGAACGCTTGGTGTGGGCGTTCTCACACCCGCTGAGGTCAAACAGTACGGGGTCACCGGTCCCGTTGCGCGTGCCTCCGGCGTCGACTGGGATCTCCGAAAATCTGCGCCCTATTGCGGGATCGAGCAGTACGACTTCGAAGTGCCTCTCGGTAGACATGGCGACTCGTTTGATCGATACAAGGTGAGGATCGATGAGATCCGTCAATCGCTTCACATAGCCGAACAGGTCCTCGAAACCATTCCGAGCGGCGACTATCGCGCCACAGATCCAAAGGTCACACCTCCACCGAGGGCACGGATCGACGAATCGATGGAAGCACTGATTCATCACTTCAAACTGTTCACCGAAGGCGTGGTCGTTCCACCAGGCACCGCGTACCAGGCCGTTGAGGGACCTCGCGGAGAGATCGGGGCGTACATCGTTTCAAAGGGTGGTGCCAAGCCCTGGCGACTGCGTTGGCGGGCACCGTCATTTGCCTCCGTACAGGCTCTCCCTGCGATGATGACTGACTCCCTGATCGCTGATGTCATCGCAACCCTTGCGTCGACGGATCCGGTACTCGGAGACGTTGACCGATGATGTCCGTGATCTCGCATTGGAGCCTCGAGAACCAGGAGAGGGCACAATCGATCCTCGCCTCGTATCCCGTGAAGCGGTCGGCTCTGATGCCTCTGTTGTATGTAGCGAGCCTCGAGCATGAGTACGTGTCCCTCGATGCGATGCGTGAAGTTGCAGAACTCATCGACATCACGCCTGTTCAGGTGCAGTCGGTTGCGACGTTCTACACGATGTTCAGACGCGAGAAGGTCGGCGACTACCTCGTCTCTGTCTGTACGTCCATCTCGTGCCATCTCAACGGAGCTGACGACGTGTTGGCTGCCGTGGAGGAGGCGACCGGTGTCGCCAGCGGCGAAACCGCCGAGGACGGATCGGTGTCGGTCGAACACGTCGAGTGCATCGGAGCATGTGGCGGGGCACCGGCAGTGCAGATCAACTACGAGCTGATCGAAGGAGTCACTCCCGACAAGGCCGAAGCGCTCATCAAGTGGCTGGTAGACACCAGGCCCGCCGTGCTTCTCGCAGACGAGATGCAGCAGCTCTTCGGAGGTCGGCGATCCTTCGATTGGGGTCCGTCCGAATTCGAAGGTGCGATGCGCCCCGTCCCGGCGTTCGGACCGTACGGTTCGGCTGGCGGGTCAGCACTGGAGGGTCGATGACAGACAAGATCCTCACCGTGCGCATGGATGCCCATCCTTCAGACAGTCACACGCTCAGTCGGTACCTCGCCACGGGCGGATACGAAGCGCTCACGAAGGCCCTCTATGACATGTCCAGAGAGGACATCATCGAAGAGGTCAAGGCCTCCAACATGCGTGGTAGGGGCGGCGCAGGGTTCCCGACGGGCGTCAAGTGGGGTTTCCTTGCTCCCACAGAGCCCCGTTATCTCGTGGTCAACTGCGACGAGTCGGAACCGGGAACATTCAACGATCGCCAGCTCACAGAGCGTGATCCGCATCAGCTTCTCGAAGGCATCATCATTTCGAGCTACGCCCTTGGAGTGAACCACGCGTTCGTGTACATCCGCGGTGAGTACCCGAAGGCTGCACGCAGACTGCAGCGTGCCGTCGACGAGGCATACGAGGCGGGCTACCTCGGAGCAGATGTTCGAGGGTCCGGGTTCTCACTGGACGTGACGCTCCATCTCGGAGGGGGCGCATACATCTGTGGTGAGGAGACAGCGCTGCTCAACAGCCTCGAAGGCCGTCGGGGAGAGCCAAGACTCAAGCCACCCTTCCCTGCGGTCGAGGGACTTTACGCAAAGCCAACGATCGTCAACAACGTTGAATCCATCTCGAACATCCCCTGGATCACGACGAACGGTGGAGCGAAATACGCTGCGATCGGGCCCGAGCGATCTGCCGGTACGAAGATGCTCAGCATCTCCGGCCATATCGCCAAGCCGGGCAACTACGAGATCGTCATGGGAATGACGTGGCGTGAACTGATCTTCGACATCGGTGGCGGCATACCGGATGGCAAGGCGCTCAAGGCCTGGATCCCCGGCGGTGCATCTGCGCCCTGGTTCGTGCCGGATGAGCACCTCGACACGATCGTCTCGATCGATGACGTTGCGGCGAACGGATCGATGATCGGTGCCGGCGCCGTCGTGGTGATGGACGAAACCACCAACGTTGTTGCTGCCGCCCATCGCATCGTGCGGTTCTTCGCCCACGAGTCATGTGGCCAATGCACCCCTTGTAGGGAGGGCACATCCTGGCTCGAGGCCGTGCTCAAACGGATCCTTGACGGTAACGGTCGCCCGGAAGACATCGATCTCATGCTCGATATCTCAGACAACATCTCTCCCGGGCTGAAATGGCCACCGGCCATGACGACCATCTGCCCGCTTGGTCCTTCAACCGTGTCTCCGATCACTTCGATCACACGGTGGTTCAGGCCGGAACTCGAGTCGATGATCGCGCGAAGCGAGGTCGCCATTGGCTGAGCTCAATACGGTCACGATCACGATCAACGGCATCTCCCACGACGTCCCCGAAGGTGAACAGCTCATCACTGCTGCCGAGAGAGTCGGCG
>JAZFUH010000165.1:0-2509 GCA_036447125.1 Acidimicrobiia bacterium
ACCATGGATCGCGCCGAGGCGATAGCGGGGAAAACCCGATTCGACGTAGGGGGTTCTCCTCTATGTCGCCGGACGATCTGTCGGGGAAACCCCTACACCAATCGGCCACTTCGGAATTGAGCGGGGTTGATGAGAACCCGGAAGGGAACCGGCTCGTAGTACGTATTTCGTAGTACGTATTACGACTACGGATCAGGGAGAGACATCCTTCTTTCGAGCATCGGTACTTGACGCTTTGAGTTTCTCTGTGCGCTGTGGTGGTACCCGAGCGTCTTCCCGGTCCACAAGTCCAACTCTGGCGCCATGGTCACTTGCGCCTCAAGGGCACACCCAGAGTCCCGGGCGAGTCGTAATACGTCATACGTACGACGTACTACGCATTACGTCATTCGTACTACGTCCTACGTTCTGAGGCGCCACCCGACCCACGGCCGATCCCTCCGCCACACCCCACCCAAATCCGAAGAGCCACCAATCGAGAGTCGTCAGTGCAGGATGTCAAGCTCGAGGGCAGCCCGTACCAGGGAGGCACGACTCCCGAGATCGAGCTTCTTCTTCAGCCTGGCCTTGTATGTCTCGACCGTCTTGACGCTGAGGAAGGTCATCTCGGCGATCTCGGCGTTGCTGTGGCCAAGGGACACCAACCGGAACACCTCGGACTCACGCTCGCTCAAGGACTGATAGCGTCGCACGAGATCGCTCTCGGCAGCGGCGTCCGGGCGATCGTCGTCCGGCTCGTCCATCACAAGCAGGTGGGCGTGGTGCGGATGGATGTAGACGCCGCCATCGTGCACCGTGCGCAACGCTGAGAGCAGATCCTCGGTCGCAGCGCTCTTGAGCACGTACCCCGCCCCACCCGATGCCAACACATGTCTGAGGTACCCGACATCATCATGCATGGTGAGCATGAGCACCCTCGTTTCCGGCAGGTCTTCGCTGATCCTCCCGAGCGCCTCAAGCCCGCCACACCGCGGCATGTTCACGTCCATGAGAATCACATCTGGTCGGAGAACCATCGCCTTTTCGATGCATTCGATACCATCGGCGGCCTCACCGACGACCTCGATGTCCGGCTCAGCTTCGAGCAGGGCCACCAAGCCTGCTCGCAGGACGGAGTGGTCATCGGCAAGCAGCACACGGATCTTCGTCACAACTTCACCTCGATGTACACGGTGGTCCCGTCTGGTCCGCTCTCGATGTTGAACCGTCCACCGAGGAGTTCCGTTCGTTCCTGCATCGCGTGGATCCCCACGCTGGTCTGGCTTCTCCGAACGACTTCCGGATCGAATCCGGACCCGTCATCCTCGATGATCGCGCGGAGTGATCCCCGACGCTGAACAACGAGAATACTGACGGTGCTCGCACCGCTGTGGCGAGCGGCATTCGTCATGGCCTCCTGCACGATTCGGTACAACGCGGTCTCCATCGACGAAGGTAGCCTTCGCGAGAGCTCGATGTGGACATCGGTCGCGATATCCGGATATCGGACGGCAAAGTCCTCTGCGTACTTGCTGAGGGCAGCCTGGAGCCCGAGATCATCAAGGGCGCTCGGACGTAGCTCACGCGACAGCTCCCTGACCTGTGTCAACGTCTCACCGGCAAGAATTCGGAGTTCTTGACTCTTCGCCTCAGCCTCCTGGCCCGAGAGCCTCCCCATCACTGCAATACCAACCATCATCGAACTCAGCGACTGCCCCACGGTGTCATGGAGTTCCCGAGCGATACGCTTCCGCTCCTCTTCCTGGGCCGTGATCAGCTTCTCGAGGAGCCTGGAGCGAGCAGCCTCGTTCTCTGCGATCGTCGAGCGGTTCTCCGCAAGATCTCCGACCATCTGGTTGAAGGCCACAGAGAGGGACCCGATCTCGTCGTTGGCCCAATACGATGCCCTGACGGTGAGGTCCCCGTCGCCGACGCGCCTGGTCGTCTCGACAAGGTCGAGGATTGGCCGTGTGAGGAGCCACGTCAGGAAGCTCGCCGCGGCAACACCGACGAGTGCGACAAACAGGGTCGTCACAAGCATCTGTGTGGTTATGCCGTTTATCACACCATCGAGACGGTCTTCGCTCATCCCGAGCCTGACAACGCCAAGTTCTCCTCTGAGAATCGGGGTCTCAAAGTCGTGAAACACACTCGAGTCTGCGTCGAAGTGTCGATGCATCGTGCCACCCTCATACGTGCCGACCGGAGGATCGAGGAGTTGCACAGGGAACCCCTCGTCACCGAACGTGTGCGCAAGCACCTCCCCGGATGGGTCGACGACGAAGGCATACTCGGCGTCCGGGTGGCTCGCTACGGTGTCGGACAGAAGCTCGTGAACCGAGAAGGCGTCGTTGAGCAGGATCGGGTCTGCTGACCGAGCAGCAAGGTCACTTGCGACAGATGCACCCCTGTTGTTGAGTTCGGAGACAAGCACAGAGGTCATCGCCGAACGGACCTGAAGCGTGACACCGAGTCCGAGAACCACAGTGAGGGTCACGAGGATCCCAAGAATCTTGGTTCGAACGCTGAA
>JAZFUH010000166.1:0-4164 GCA_036447125.1 Acidimicrobiia bacterium
TCGTTTGACTTCCGGGTCGCCGACCAGAACGAAGGTCCACGGCTGCATGTGGGCACCCGAGGGAGCGGTCGACGCACACCTGATTGCGGTCACCACGAGCTCTCGTGGAACCGGGCGATCAGAGAACTCTCTCACCGATCGTCGCTGATCCATCTCGTCGAATACGGCCCGGGCAAGCTCAAGCTGTTCAGAATCAGGGATCGAGATCGGTACATAGGGCACTGTGGAAAAGGACATGACCCGACCTTACCGATGACAGAAGTCACAAGCGGTCCTACGAATACTGATAGCGAAGCGTTCTGACTTCTGATTTCTGATTTCTGTCAGCTGTCTCCCCATATCCTGCCTTCAGGATAGAAGGTGAAGTAATCCTTCGTGAATGATGTGAATGCCGGAAGCTGATCCAGTATCTGTTCAGCGAGAGGACCGCTGATGCCCGTGCCTCTCGAGATGTGGAACGTCGTGTCGGTCACAACGTCGACCAGCTCGCCGGGGTCGCCGAACGCGAGGTCAACCACGGTGCCATTGTCAAGGGTTCGCGAGAACACCGTCCACGACTGCTCTGCGCTCGGATCGAGGACGATGGCGATCGGAACGTCGTCCACCGTGTCATTCACGACTTCAACGAGGTCCCTGACCGGGTATGCGGCGGAGTCCTGTCCGAAGACGACAACGATCGACATCCTCTGGAGAGAGAACCTTGTCGGCTCGCCGGGCGCATCGAGTGCCTTGGTGTCGGGATGGAGTCGCTTCCACTCGCCCCATTCGGTGAGTGTGGAGGGAAGAAGATCGAGGGTGGTGCCCTTGAGCGGACCGACGATCGCTTCGCCGAGGGGTTGGGACCACACCGTCCCTGTGTCGTGGTCGAACCAAGTCATCGCATTGCCCCACAGGGCGCCATGGTTCCCGAACACGATGGGTTCCCCTTCGACCGAGCGGCGATGAACCATCGCCGTGCCACAGAGTGGTCACCAGGTGACGAGCACAGGTGTCTTGCCGACATGATCGTTCACGATCTCACGTCGGTTGAGGAAGCTCACCGGATATGCCCTGGCGTCACCGTCGATTTCGAGGCCCACGACGAGTGTCTGGTCGTGCCACCCCGACTCCGATGCCGAAACGAAGACAGGGTCGTATACCGGGCGAATCGCGTCCCTCGCCAGTAGCTGGCGGAACCCCGGAGGCACCTCCTCGCCTGCGTGGACGGGGTTGTAGAGGCTCCCGTCCTCGCGTCCCTCTATTGCAGGGGGGTCGGATCCGGACCGCAGGAGCCACGACGCACCAAGTACCCCGACGATAGATGCCAAGAAGACGATCACGAGCCTTGTCAGGGTTTTCATGCTGTTGTGACGGGCGCAAGCTGGTCAGATGCAGCCGCGTACGCCCTTGCGAACGCAGCGCCGGCCTGGCGAGGTGTCGCGTCGAAATCGAGGTCGTCCCGAACCGGAACCGAGATGACTTCGTCGGCGCCCTCGATGGTCCGTGGGAGAGAGTATCTGGCCCGGATACCGGACACGATCACGGCTCTGGCAAGGCCATAGGGGCCGCGGATCGCCTGATGAACATGGGGATCTCCATCAGGGCTCAACCGGAATCCGAACACCGGTCGATCCTTCATGACCACCCCGATAGGATAATTCGCAGCCATTGCACCATCAGAGAACAGGACCTTCTCCCCGGTCAAGGTATCACGAAGCGGTACCGGTGCGAAGAGGAAAGGGACGGCGGCAGACATCACGACTGCGCGAGCGACGGGGAAGGTATCGGGATTCAGCCCGTAGCTCGGTAGACAGTGAGGGAACGCGACCCCGGATCCGTGGGTGAGATCCGTCGCCACTACCTGCAGCGCACCTTCGGGTAGATCCGCGAATGTGCGTACACCTTTGCGCAGAAGGAGCTGGGACCACACCGCCTCGATGCGGTCAGTGCTATTGACGCCCTTGTGGGTCATGAGAGCGAGGTGCTTGCCGAGGAGGGGCAGGGATGCCATGGGTGTGGGATGGAGGAGTCGCCGCCAATTCAACCCTGCCACCTCCTCTTCAAGTTCTTGTGCGCTATATCCAGCCACGACCAGAGCGGCCACGAGCGCACCAGCGGAAGTGCCGACGGCCCGATGGAAGCGGTAACCGCGGTCGAGCGTCGCTGCCGCTGCTCCGGCCAGAGCGATCCCGCGGACACCTCCGCCTTCGAATACTCCGTTGATCTCCATACGAGGACAACGATTCCCGGGTGCATCCACCACATCGAATGTCGGGTGTCCGACGAATCAGTGGGAAGGACCACGACCGATTGTGCGTTGCCTTGTCATGGTCCCAGCACTTGAACAACACGCAGCATGGCTCGCAAAGAGCCTCGGACGCACAGACTATCTCCCGATGCGTCCCGATGACGCCGTTGCATTGGCCGAGGCCGGTGTCGTAGTGAACAAATACAAGGGGACACACCTCTTCCGTGAAGGTGACTTCGCGAACGCGTGCTACATCATCGAGGAGGGCGACGTCGAGCTGTATCGCAGGAGCGGTTCAGGCAGATCGGTGGTTTCGAGGATCGGCCCGGGTGCTGTTGTCGGCGACATAGCGATGTTCCAGGAGCGCCCATACCTCTCGTCTGCCAGAGCGGTGACCGGGGCCGTAGTGCTCCGTCTCGAACGCGATCGTCTTGTGCCTTTGCTGCTCGCAAGGCCGGTACTGGCGATGCGGTGGCTCGTCAACGGCCTCAGCCAGCTCGAATCAACCCAGCAACGCATCATCAGATTGATGAACCGTACGGTTCTCGAGCAGGTGGCCGGACTCCTCGACGACGAGCAGGACGGTTTCGGCGAGGTACTCCTGTCTCAGGCAACGATCGCTGAACTCCTTGGTGCGAGCAGGCAATCGGTGAATGAGGCACTGTCTTACCTTCGATCTGACGGTGCCATCGAGACCGGCTACCGCAGAATCACCGTATTGGACACGGAGAGACTCTCCCTAGCTTCTGCGAAGTAGCGCCGTCATGGCGACCCCTGTCACGCTGCCCACGGCGAGCAGAGAGATGCTCTCGGTGAGGGCACCGGAGAATGGCGAGAGCGCGGGCCCGTTGAGATTGCCGGTGAGATACAGGACGATCACCACAGCAGCTCCCATGGCCACACCGACAAGGGTGAGTCCAAGTGGGTGATCCGTGTCCCTGCCGAGGATGGCGGGCACCATCGGAAGCAGCAGCGGACCGAGATGCATTGTCGTGTCGGTGCGGACGAATGCAGTGATGAGCCAGACAAAGGCGATACCCATCGTCCAGGCGAGTATCGAAGATTGAGGGACGCGTTGATGTGTAGCTGTTGTCATGGTGTATCGAACGACCAGGATCAGGATCAGCTGTGGCGAATGTCGTGTTTTGGACAGAAAGGAACACGCCGATTCCCCGGGGCGTTGTTCCGCGTGAAGGGAGCACGGTGTCGATACGTCTCATGGTGATGATTGCAGCAGGGACACTCGTCCTGGCTGCCTGCGGTGGTGGAACCACCCCAGGCGAGCCAACGACGAGTGAACAGCACACCACCACGTCGGTTGGGAACGTTGACAGCGATCAGCCTGCGACTGGTGAGCTTCCCGAAGGTCCGAGCGCGCTCGATTCGATGTTCGCAGACGAATTCCCTGATCCTCTCATTGACCCGGGTCAGGTGCTCTCGGGCGGCCCGCCACCTGATGGCATTCCTCCGATCGACGACCCGGTCTTTCTCGAGGTGTCGGACAATCTTGAGCTCCTTCCGGCCAATGAACCTGTGGTCGCTCTCGAGATCAACGGTGATGCACGCGCGTATCCGGTTCGCGCAATGGTCTGGCACGAGATCGTCAACGACACCGTTGGTGGCGTGCCGGTATCTGTCACGTACTGCCCCTTGTGCAACTCGGCCGCGACGTATGATCGAAGGGTCAACGGCGTTGAAACAACATTCGGAACGTCGGGTCGACTGTTCGCATCCGCACTCATCATGTATGACCGCGCAACAGAGACCTTGTGGACGCACTACAACGGAAAGGCAGTCATCGGTGTGCTCACCGGGGCAGAGCTCGAAGAGTTTCCTTCACCACTTATGGCCTGGGACCAGTTCAGGTCAACTTACCCGACAGGGAAGGTGCTCGATTGGACCAGGACGGGCTTCAGCAGGGACTACGGGCGCAACCC
>JAZFUH010000167.1:0-7447 GCA_036447125.1 Acidimicrobiia bacterium
TGGTGTCGACATCGCCGTGGTGCTCACGGCACAGGCACTGGCGACGAGCCAGGACGGCTATGCCAGGACCGGGGACAGGTATGCGATCGTTTCTCGGCATCCGAATCGCCCGGAGCGTGACGCGATGGTCCTTGCACACGAGCTGAGCCATCTCTTCGGGGCACATCACGGCTGTGACCTGTCCGAACACGATGGGTACATGGCGAGCCAGGGATTCAACGAGCCTGAACTGTTGTGCCCTTGTACACGGCGTGTCCTGGAGATGAATGCCGACCGCTTTCATCGGTCGCTGAGATGAACGATGAAGGCCACGATCGTGAGTCCTCGTCGATAGGTGATCGCTCCTCGATTTCCCAGATCTGTCGTCTGTTGATCGTGGTGTTCGCTGCAACGATGCTGGTGGCGGCGATTCCCGTCGTGCTCGGAGCCGAGCGCGTTTTGGCCGAGACCGCAAACGAGATCCAACAGGCACAGCTTCGGCTTGCGTCCCTGGCTGCGGCGCACGCTGACAGAGGGTTGACCGAGGCGTTCTATGAGATCGAGTTGATGGCGATCAGGCGAACCTCGGGACCCAACGGTGGGGGACCGATATCGGCGGACCGCAAACTGCGATCAGTACTGGGAGAGGCCACCAGTTTCGCATCGGGGGTCGTTGTTTTGGACGCGCGAGGCGATGTCAGCTATTGGGAGCCTGGAGAGCTTGGCGCAGATATTGATCGCACGCTTCCCGGTGGCGTGGTGAACGCTGCAGCGAAGAGTGCTGACCGAGTCATCTCAGAGCCCTACGTCGATCCGCGCACGGGTGACCTTGTGAGCGCACTCAGTCTCCCGCTGTTCACGGCCGATGGAGCCAGACAGGCCACCATCATTGGTCTCTTTGACGTTGGCGGGCCCCTCATCACCGACCTCGTGGCGCCGGCGTTCGACCTCGGTGCTTCGGGACACTCGGATCTCGTCGACGCGAGTGGGAGGATCATCGCAGCGATCAACCCGGCGCACGGACCGGACGCTGGTCACCATCCGGGGTTCTATGAGGCCGTGGCGCTTGGGCGTGTTCCGACCGTCGGAACGGTGGCGCACGAGCTCTCGGCGGATTCGCTCGACCGATCTGAGTACCACGTCATGGCGTATGCACCTCTGAGGATGGCCCCGTGGGGTGTGGCCATCGGCGCAAGCGAGGCGGAGACGATGGCAGCGGTGACCGTTCAGCGAAGGACCATGCTGGTGCTAGGCGCTTCGTCGATTGGTGTGCTGCTCGCAGGGTTGGCGCTTTCAGCCCACACGTGTCGGAGGTTTCGACGCTCATTCGATGATGTTCCCGGCGCAACGGGGGCGTAGGACGCTGCGCGGCATCTACCGTATTCTTTGATGGTTGTCGGTTCACGACCGTGTTGAATGTGCGGTCACTCGGTGCACCTGGTCGTGAGTGGCAATGGCACTTGAGCGGATTCGGATGAGAGCTCAGGTCCGCGGTCAGGCGTAACACCCGCAATGGGCGAGGTTTCGCTCTGCCTTGTGTTGGAATGGCGGAGCCGAGACCAGAGCGAGTTGTGATTCACGGGTCCTGAACTCCAGACGTTCGCCTGAGCGGGGCGCATGACCTGAGCGAGCCGTTGTGCAAGATCTGAACCTTTGGTGAAGGACTACTGACACTGCGGGGACAGTCCCGGTAACCGGTGACGAAACTGTCTGATGTGCACCTCGTTAATGCCTGTTGGCCCATTCGCGGATCACGACGCACGCCGAACCGCTCGAGTTCGTCGATCCTGGTGATGTTGCGCCTGGGATTGATTCGGATCTTGAGCCGAAGTTCAGCAGTTAGGCGGCGACTACCCACTTCGGTGAATGGCCACGGGCATGGAGTCTGAGCCGGTATCGGAAATTATAATTTGGGATCGTTCCGGCGCCTCCACCGAACGCGCGAGGTATCAGGCAATGGCGCCACGTTCGCGGTTCGCTCTCCGGAGCTCAATGAGAGGTGTGAGCGGATCATGGTTGACCGTCGGATCCACCATGACGAGAAAGGCGGCGGCGGGGATTCCAGTCCTTGATCGGTCGGCGCGTGTCTCGAAACGTGCGAAGGCGCGTCATCCAACATGGTTGGGTTCCCGTGTGGTGTCGTCGACCGCGCTCTCAAGAGGCTGAATAGATACCCAAGATCGCCGTGGAGGATTTGGACCCGTCCATGCCATCAGACGGTCGCGACACGCTCGCGCCGAGGCCAGCTGAGTGCTGAGTAATGCCGTTGGTCAGATGCCATCTGGCGTCGTGCGGACGATATGCGGATCTCAGATGCTCGACCCACCAGTCACTACGCCGACCGGCGCCCGTTTGGACTGATGCGTGGTCTATCCTTGCCAAAAGAGGACAACGCGTGTGGAGCGTGCACCTACTATGACCGACCGATCACTCACCGTGTTGCTGATCGACGAAGATGATGACGATCGCGCCATCATCGAGGATCTCATCGCACGGATCACAACCATGGACATTGGGTTCGATTATGTCTCCACCTACGAGGAGGGCTTGGACGCGGTCGAGCAGAATCGTCACGATGTCTATTTGATCGAATATCGGCTCGGCCGAAATTCGGGTTTGGATTTCGTGCGCGAGGCCATCCGTCGCGGATGCACCCGCCCACTCTTCATCCTCACGCGACACGGAGATCACGAGATCGATGTCCAGGCAAGCGATCTGGGCGCCGCAGGGTATTTAGAGAAAGGGAATCTGGATGGCGCGCTCCTTGAACGATCGATCAGATTCGGTCTTGCGTCGCGACCGTCAGTATCGTCACACGCCAAAAGCGTCACGCGACCGGGCGACCTTCAACTCCAAATCGCACTTGCGCGCGGTGCGACGGTTCGTGATGCTGCAAAGGCGGCAAGCGTTGCTGAGCGCACTGCGCACCGCCGATTGACCGACCCGGCATTTCGGGCAGAAGTAGATCGACTCCGTGAGGACTTGCGGCTCAAGATTGTTGAGCAGGTCGCAGCTCAGCTCTCCGGCGAGCAGTTCTCAGCACAGCGTTCTGACCTGGCTTCAGACGGTTGAGGCACCCACTCACTTGAGGTTTCCCCTCATTCCCAAACTGGCTTGGTATGTTGATCATGCCAGAGTCTCGATGGTGGTATGGCAGAGTTCGTAGCCGATTGATCAATGAGAGTTGATGCCGCAGTGTGTCCTTTACGGTGAGAGAGGTTCGATGTGTTCGATGATCGCTTGTGCGAGTTCCCTGCGTGTCGCCAAGCAACGTCGGTCAAGTGGCTTGAGTTGCAGGCTCCCGAAATCGATTCGGGCATGGCGCTGTCGAGGGCGTCTCCCAAAGGTACCCATCGAGCTCAACAGATCGGCTGCACGGAGCATTCGACAGTGAGCCAGCCAGGGCACTAGCTTTCTAGAACGAGTGGGAGCTAGATCACGATCCCTGCGCCGCTGTGGGTGATCGACTCCCCGATGGCCAGCGTGCCGCCCGCTCTCCCGGGTGCCAGTGTCACGCTTTTGCTGCCACTCGACTGATCATACTGAGTCGGCGTACCCGACATGGCTGATGGTTCGGATGTCTGAAGCGTGGTTGAGTAGGAGGTCCCATGCCGACGATGTGGGGTCTCGATCCTGATCAGATGTGGGGCCTCGATCCTGATCAGTACAGGAACATGCCGGTGATCACCGACATCGCCAGGAAGGTGATCGCGACCCAGATGGTCACACGGAGCCAACCGGGTGTCGCTCTGCGGTGCGGTGCATCGCCGGATTCCGTGGGGAGTGTCATGTGGTCCATCGTACTTGAGCTACCTCATACAGCGCTGAGTGCCGTCAGAGGTTCGATGTCTGCCTCGCGCCGAACCATGGAACAGAATCCGACCTTGTGATCCGCACATACCCCGAAGACGAGACCTAGCACCTGCGGTTCACCGGAAGTGACCGTATCGACGAATTTCTGCCAAACTTGTCCGTGGTCCCGAGGAAAGAGCATCGATGTCAGGCAACGCCGCGTTCACAATGACGGATACCGCCATTGTCTCTGTCGATCATGTAGATGCACCAGAGGTGGTTCCGTCTTCTCGCTTCGACGAAATCCTTGCCGAGACCTACGAACGCGTCGGCGCTCAGCCAGGGCTGCTTGAGAGTCTCGCAGGGATAAAGGAGCGTCGATGGTGGCCCGAGGGGCATCTGTTCACGGATGCGGCGTCGGCGGCGGGCGCAAAGGCGATCGAAGCAAGCGGAGTGCGCGTCGAGGAGATCGGTCTGTTGATCGATACTTCGGTCTGTCGTGACCGACTTGAACCGTCGTCTGCCGTCACGGTCCACAATGCGCTCGATCTTCCGAGCTCGTGTCTCAACTTTGACCTCTCCAATGCGTGTCTCGGTTTCGTGAACGCTCTCCAGGTTGCAGGCAACATGATCGGTGCCGGTCAGATCAACTACGCGCTCATCGTCGATGGGGAAGGAAGTCGCAAGCTTCAGGAGACAACCCTGGCTCGTCTCTCCGGCCCCGATGCGACGATGGCGGATCTGTTCTCAGAATTCGCATCGCTCACACTTGGCTCCGGTGGCGCAGCAGCGGTAGTCGGGCGACACTCGGAGAACCCCGGGAGCCACAGAGTTGTTGGCGGAATCGCGAGAGCCGATACAAGTCACCACAACCTCTGCGTCGGAAACCTCGACAGGATGACAACAGACACCAAGTTACTCCTGAATGCGGGTCTTCAGGTCTCCAAACTCGGTTGGGGCGACGCGGAGGAGAGCTGGCTCGATGCCGACCGGTACATCGTCCACCAGATCTCACAGGTGCACACGGGCATGTTGTGTGAGACGCTCGGAATCGATCCGGCAAAGGTTCCGCTGACCTTCCCGTTCCTTGGCAACGTTGGTCCGGCGTCGATCCCGATCACGCTGTCGCTTGAATCGGATTCTCTTGAGCCCGGGGACCAGGTGCTGTTGCTCGGTATCGGATCCGGTCTCAATGCTGCAGCCATGGAACTGATCTGGTGACATTCGGTTCGGCTTCGCCGGCCACGGTACCACCGAAGGGACTCCCTGGACTCGACCCGAAGTGGTCACGCCTGATCGCGACCCCCGGACTCGACGACGGCAGGACATGGCACTTGCTTGACAATCAGGTTGAGGATCCCAGGCTCACGCTTCTCTGTGTCCACGGGAACCCGACCTGGTCGTACCTCTGGCGAGATCTCGTCGCTTCGGCTCCGGATGATGTGCGTGTGATCGCGATCGATCAACTCGACATGGGTTATTCAGAGCGCACAGGAACAGTCCGCCGTCTGAGTCAGCGCATCGATGATCTCAGCGCCCTGACCGATGAGATCGGCTTGACGGGACCGGTTGTCACCGTTGCCCACGACTGGGGAGGTCCCATATCTCTTGGTTGGGCCGAGCAGCATCGAGACCAGATTGCCGGGGTCGTGCTGATGAACACAGCCGTTCACCAACCGAAAGGTTCGCCTGCGCCGTCGGTGATCCGGATCGTTCGCACCCGTGGGATTCTCAAGGGCGTCTGTGAAATCACCCCAACGTTCATTCGCGGAACACTGGCGCTCGCCCGTCCCCGTCTCGGGAGGGCGGTAAGGGACGCATACGCTGCACCGTATCGGGGACCAGACCGCAGATCAGCGATAGCCACCTTCGTCGAGGACATCCCTCTGAGCAAAGACCACCCGAGCTACGAGACGTTGGCCCGGGTCGCAGCGGATCTCGACCGGCTCACCGAGGTGCCTGCACTGCTTCTGTGGGGACCCTCGGACCCGGTGTTCTCAGATCTGTATCTCCGCGATCTTGCCGCTCGGCTTCCCCTGGCGGAGATCCATCGGTTCATCGGTTCGGGTCACCTCCTCCCTGAGGATGCTGATATCGCCTCTGCGGTGTACGGGTGGATCGATCAGCTTGAGCATCCAGTGGAACATCCAGCATTGCCGAAGGAGCGGGAACCGCTCTGGGCCGCTCTCGATCGGCGAGCTCGCGACGACGATGTCGCGATCGTCGAGATGGGACCGAACGGCAGCCAATCGTCATGCAGTTTCGCCGAGCTCCAATCCGATGTCATTGCGGCCGCCGCGGGTCTCGTGGATCTCGGTGTCGAGCATGGTGATCGGATCGCGATGTTGGTGCCACCGGGGATCGACCTTGCAGTGTGCATCTTTGCTGCCTGGAGGATCGGGGCCGTTGTTGTGCTTGTCGATGCCGGACTTGGGTTCCGTGGCATGGGCCGTGCCATGGCGAGCGCAAACCCGGCGTATCTCATCGGGATTCCCAAGGCATTGACCGTGGCGCGCACGCTCGGCTGGCCAGGCATCCGGATCTCAACGACAACGATTCATCCGACCCGGGTTCGTATCCTTCGCGTCGCGTCGACACTTGACGAACTTGTCAGCCGCGGTGAAGCGCACGAGACGCCACCGACACCCGAGTCGTCCGATGTGGCGGCGATCGGGTTCACGTCCGGCGCAACAGGGCCGGCCAAAGGTGTCGTGTACCGCCACTACCAGCTCCAGGCACAGCGTGACGCCATTGTTGAGATGTACGGTATTGGGAACGGCGACCGTCTCGTTGCCGCGTTCGGGCCCTTCGCTCTTGCCGGCACGTTGATGGGAATCCCCTCGGTGGTTCCCGACATGAAGGTGACCTCTCCGGCCAGCCTCACGGGTCGCGCCCTTTCTGATGCCGTACACGCCGTGCAGGCGACACTTGTCTTCGCCTCGCCTGCCGCTCTTAAGAACATCGTGGCAACTGCCGGAGGGATACCTTCGGATCATGGAGCTGACATGAGCGGTGTGAGACTGCTGATGTCCGCAGGCGCCCCTGTACCTGCAATCGTGTTGCAGGGCGCGGCCAAGCTCATGCCGAACGCTGAGGCCCACACTCCTTATGGCATGACCGAGGTCATGCCTGTTGCCGATATCGCTTTGAGCGAGATCGAGGATGTCGGGGCGGGTGACGGTGTCTGCGTCGGAAGACCGGTGCCAGACGTCGAAGTGGCCATCAGTTCGCTCGACCCGAATGGGGAGCCGACGGGTGCGCTCACCGGCGAGCCCAGTGTTGTCGGGGAAGTGTGTATCCGCACACTGCACATGAGAGACGGCTATGACAAGCTCTGGATGACCAGCTACACGGCTTCCCAGCCAGAGGGCTGGCATCGCAGCGGAGATGTCGGGCACCTCGACGCTGATGGACGGCTCTGGATCCAGGGCAGGATCGGGCACGTTATCACGACGGCTTTGGGTCCCGTTACCCCTGTGGGGATTGAGCACGCTGTCGGGTCATTGCCGGGCGTCGCACTCGCTGCCGTCGTCGGGGTCGGACCCGCTGGAACACAGCAGGTGATCGTGGTCGTTGTCCCGACGTCGGGAACCCGACGACCCGGAGTTGCGGGTGAGGATCTGGCTGATCGTGTTCGGGCCGAAGCCGGCGATATCGATGTGGCTGCCGTGCTGAT
>JAZFUH010000168.1:0-2043 GCA_036447125.1 Acidimicrobiia bacterium
GCCAGAAGGAAATGAACGAAGGAGATCACATGAATCGTGACGCAGTACTGGCAGCACTCGGGATCGAAGGCGAGAACTCCGGTGTCTTCGCCGGCACGTGGCTTCCGGGGAATGGACCTGAACTGGTTTCCATCGACCCGACTACCGAGGAGGCCATCGGGTCTGTCCGCGGCGCCGACATCTCTGACTACGAGGCTGCGATCACGGTTGCCCAGGACACGTTCAAGGAATGGCGCATGGTGCCTGCTCCGGAGCGTGGCAACTACGTTCGGCTCATCGGCAACGCTCTGCGTGAGTACAAGGAGCCCCTCGGCGCCCTCGTGTCGATGGAGACCGGCAAGATTCGAGCTGAAGGCGAGGGCGAAGTTCAGGAGATGATTGATATCGCCGACTTCGCCGTAGGTCTTTCGCGGCAGCTCTACGGTCTCACCATCGCTTCTGAGCGTCCACGCCACCGCATGTACGAGCAGTGGCAACCTCTTGGTCCCGTCGGAATCATCTCTTCGTTCAACTTCCCCGTGGCCGTCTGGTCATGGAACGCCCTACTTGCCGCGGTGTGCGGCGACACGATGATCTGGAAGCCGTCGCACACGACTCCCCTTACCGCTGTTGCGACAACACGGATCGCCCAGGAGGTAATGGAGGGTTCAGGTTTCGAGGGCGTCTTCAGTCTGACCATCGGCCGTACTGATCCGGTTGGCGCAGCATTGGTCTCCGACAAACGTGTCCCCCTCATCTCAGCCACGGGGTCTGTGCGGATGGGAATGCAGATCGGCACCGAGGTTGCGAAGCGACTCGGCAGGTCACTTCTCGAACTCGGAGGGAACAACGCCATCATCGTGATGGACGACGCCGACCTTGACATGGTGGTCAGGGCGACACTCTTCTCTGCCGCAGGTACCACGGGTCAACGGTGCACGTCCCTGCGCAGGCTCCTTGTCCACAAGGATGTCGTCGACGAGCTCTCTGGCCGTCTCGTTGCTGCGTTCGGCCAGATCCGACTGGGTGATCCCCTTGATGACGACACGCTCATCGGCCCACTTATCGATCAGGCTGCGGTTGACACAACCAAGGCGGCGATCGAGATCGCCCTCGAGCAGGGCGGTGAATTGCTCGCCGGAGGTAACGAGCCGGATCGGAAGGGTTTCTTCCTCGAGCCGGCGATCATGAGAATTCTCGCCGATGCCCCGATCGTGCAGACCGAGACCTTTGGGCCGATCATGTATCTCATTGAAGTCGACTCTCTCGAAGAGGCCATTGCTGTCCAGAACGGGGTTCCGCAAGGACTTTCGTCGGCAATCTTCACCGACTCGGTCCGAAGCTCGGAGCTGTTTCTCTCCGCGGAAGGGTCAGACTGTGGCATTGCGAATGTCAACATTGGAACGTCGGGCGCCGAGATCGGTGGTGCATTCGGTGGCGAGAAGGAGACGGGTGGCGGGCGCGAATCCGGATCGGACGCCTGGAAGGTCTATATGCGTCGCCAGACCGTCACGGTCAACTGGTCCAAGGAACTTCCGCTCTCACAGGGCATCGATTTCGGCTGACCTGTTCGTTCTCGGGCAGATCTGCCTCACGAGGGTGGAGCCCGGTCACCCGGGAACGGGGGCGTGCAGGGGGTTCGGTCACCTCAGCTCGATGACCGGGATGATCCTGTCTGTGCCTGCGGCGTAATCGGCGAATTGGGGGAACCGGCTTGCCTGTTCTGCGAAGATGGTGTCCCGTTCCTCACGATCAACCTCGGTTGCCGTCCTGTCGATCCTGTCTGCTCCAAGTTCAATTGAAACTGAAGGGTGGGCCTTGAGGTTGTGGTACCAGTCAGGATGAGAGTCGGCTCCAGCTTTCGAAGCGAACACGAAGAGCCTTTCGTCCCGGTTGAGATACATGTTGAGATACATGAGGGGTGTTTCACGGTGGGTACCGCTCCTTGCACCGGTCGTGTGGAGAATGAGCATTGGGGCTCCTTCGAACATTCCACCGACCTTGCCGTTGTTCGCCCTGAACTCGTCGATGATTCCAGCGTTCCAATCCGACATTGCGATCCTT
>JAZFUH010000169.1:0-3360 GCA_036447125.1 Acidimicrobiia bacterium
GATGTCGATGCCCATCTTGCCCATTTCTTCCCTGGCGATACGAGATGCCTTCTCCTTGTCGATCCACTTGATCGGACCGATACCCTTGGTGGGCTCGGCCCCAAGGAAGAAGTTTCTCCACACCGACATGAGCGGCACCACGGCAAGGTCCTGGTATACGGTCGCGATACCAAGCTCGAGAGCGTCGCGGGGCGAATCGAAGAGCACTTGCTCCCCCTCCACGAACAGCTCCCCCTCGCTCTGCTGGTGTGCACCGGCGAGAATCTTGATGAAGGTCGACTTGCCTGCGCCGTTGTCTCCGAGAACGCATGTCACCTCGCCAGCGTTGACGTATGTGGTGATGTCCTGGAGCGCATTGATGTTGCCATAGAACTTCGAGATGTTCTTCATCTCGAGAAGTGGTGTGGTCATCGTGCCTCCTCAGCCTTTTTCCGTACGAAGTTGTTGACGAGAACAGCAAGCAGCAGGATCGCACCCACAAAGAGGAAGCGCCAATCCGAGTTCCAACCAGCGAATGGGATTCCCTGGAACGACATCGCCATGATGAGCGCTCCGAGGGCGCCACCCGCTGCCGATCCGTATCCGCCCATGAGCAGGTTTCCACCGACCACGGCGGCAATGATGTAGAAGAATTCCTGTCCGTCGCCGACGTTCGCCTGCACCGAGTTGAGCCTGAAGGCGATCAACATGCCGACGATGAACGCCGCAACGGAGACCGTCATGAACAAGATCGTCTTCGTGCGTGCCGCAGGGACACCCACCTCACGCGCTGCCTTCTTGTTCCCGCCAACTGCAAAGGTCCAGTTTCCGAACCTGGTCCGTGTCAGGACAAGGCTTGCAACCACCGCAAACCCGAGGAACCACAGGATCGAGACCCGGTAGCTGAACACGGCACGCGTCGCTGCGGCCTCGTCGGTCGTCATGTAGAGCAATCGCACCGCGACCGAGAGTATGGCGAGTGCCACGCCGCCACCGGCGGCGATCCGTCCAACCCTGTCAGCCGAGCGGTCGGAACGGGACCGAGAAACGAACATCAGGCGCATGAGACCTGCAACGAATACCGCGACCGCCATCAGGAGAAGCATCGCGAAGAACTCGGCCCTGAACTTGCGAGACGTTGCCTCGCTCTGGATGAGGAACGCGAGGCCGGCGATGATGAACGAGGTACCGGTCATCAGGACGAACTGGGTGATCGGGGAATCCTTGGATGGACCACGCGCGATCATCACTGGCAGCGCGACCCCGGCGAGGGCTCCCACGACGAAGACGAGGGCCCTGAGTCCCTGCACGGTGAGGAGGAAGCCCACGATGTCCTCCGAGGCGGAATCAACGGTGAGGGCGACCACGCTGCCGACTGCCAATGCTGCGAGGCCGATACCGATGTTGCGCAATGATCTGGGCGTCAGGGAGAACGACCCCCTGTCGACGACCCTGTCGAACCGCCATATGCCGATACCAAGCGACGCGAGGATCATACCGGCACCCACAATCACCCCATAGAGCCAGTTCTCCGCGACGGCGTCCCCCGAGACGAGTCCGTACAGTCCGCCAAGGGCTCCGGCTAGCCCGATGAGAGCGACGATCCCCCCGGCTGGATTCGGGGATTCCTTGCGCTTGTAGGACAACTCGAGCAGGCCATATACAACAGAAATCGCACCGGCGATCAGCAGAACGGCGTACACCGTGTCGCGGGTGTCGAGTATGTGGTCGTTCCGGACCCACACGGAGCCGAAGATCTTGGACCAGAACGCGTAACCCGAGCCCTCGTTGAGCCCCTCGACGATCACCTTCGAGGTGAACAACTTGGCGAACCCGAGCTTTGCGCCGATCAACACGAAGAACGTTGCGAGGGTCACGATGAAGCTCGGCAGCCCGGTCTTCTCGACAACCGTTCCGTTGAACCACCCGATGGACAGTGCGAAGGCAAGAACCATCGGGATCGCGATCCACAGCGATAGCCCTGCGCCGCCGAACTCGCCAGGAGCTATCACAAGCAGTACAACGAGGATGCCTGTGGCACCCGTCATCGCTCCGGCGGAGAGGTCGAATTCACCGCCAATCATGAGCATCGACACCGCGACCGCCATGATGCCGAGAGTGGCAGATACGTCGAGGTAGTTGGCTGTGCCTGCTGCGGTTCCGAACACCTCGCTCACCGACCAGAAATACACCCAGATGACGGCTGCACCGACAAGTGCGCCGATCTCAGGTCGGGTCAGCAGTCGCTGAATCGGACCTCTGTATGCGAGCCGCTCATCAATGCTGTCCGCATCGAGAACGTCCGCGGCTGTCTCTGTGGTCACCTGGTGCCCTCCCAAGCTCTGTGCGCGAGCATCGACCGTCCTCGTTCGATACGAGTACCCGGTCGCTCACATGCAATCGGGGACCGAGACTAGACCGTCCCGACCCCCGATTGCATGTTGCTTTCGTCCCTATCGCCTATCGGGTGCCGCCGTCGACCAGATCCTTCACCTCAGCCACGTTTGCAGTGGTGACAAAGCCAGGACCCGTGAGGATCGGCAGGCCGCCACCGGCCGTGTTGAGGTTCGTGACCTCGAGGTACATGAGGATGATCGGCAGGTAGCCCTGCAGATACTGCTGCTGGTCAACCGTGAAGTCCACATCGCCGGATTCGAGCGCAGCGATGATGTCGTTCGAGACATCAAAGCCACCGATCGAGCAATCTCGGCCCGCTGTCACACAGGCGCTGACCGCACGCACGGCCACATTCGGGCCGGTTCCCAGAACACCATCGATGTCAGGGTTGGCCTGGAGCAGCGCGGAGATCTGAGCTTCCTGACCGGTCGGATCAGAATCCTCACCGACGAACTCCGAGACAACGGTGCCGCTGAATGTCTCCTCGAGACCCTGGCAACGTTCCTCGAGACCGATGTTGCTCTGCTCCTGACGAGCACACAACACCGTGGTCGCACCGAGCGAATTGAAGAACTCGCCAGCGCCATTGCCGGCAACGACTTCGGTCTGGCCAATGTGCGTCGTGGCGCCGAGACCCTTGTACTGGTTCACACCGGAGTTGATCGTGTACAGCGGAATCCCTGCATCGGCTGCCGCCTTGGCTGCAGGACCGACCGCTTCAGGGCTTGCCAGCGACACACCCAGTCCATCTGCACCAGCGGCTATCGCGGCTTCGATGTCCTGGACCTGTTTCTCCGGATCGTTGAACGACGGGCTCCACACCAGCGTCACGCCCACAGCGTCCGCTGCGTCTTCAGCGCCGCGCTTGACGACCGACCAGAAGGTGCCGTCGTCTGCGTGTGTCACCATGTAGAACGTCAGGTCCGAGCCCTGACCGAGATCGACATCTTCAACTGTGGTCGTGGTGTCGTCACCGCTATCACT
>JAZFUH010000170.1:0-5239 GCA_036447125.1 Acidimicrobiia bacterium
GTGCACGAGTCGCACGGCAGCACCGACGTGCCTGAATCCGGCCTCGACGCAGATACCCCCGACCACTGCCGGCGGCGCACGCCTCAGTGATGCAACACACCGATCACAGAGAGGCCAACCGGGCAGGGCACAGGCAAGACAGAGCATGCAGCGAACCTACCGGGTCGGTGTGACATGACCCGCCGTCGGCCAGGTGTCACACTCAGGGACTCAAGTCGAACCAGCGCCCCAACGCCTTCGCCCACATATCGGCAGCGACCGGCTCCTCCCTCCACTCACCGTTGCGGCGGAATTTGATGCGGTCCGTGAGGAGTGTCACGCGATCTGGTCCGCCGTCCAGGAGACGGGTTGCAAAGCGAGACTCTGTCCAGAACAAACCTGACTCGGTCTGCAGACGTTCCGATACCACATCAAAGTCCTCCATGGCCCATTCGGTTCGTCCGAATCGGTACAGCCCACGGAGCAATCCGTCTGGTTCAACCTGGGAGAGCTTCGTGTGACGCCCGTCGTCTCTGATAGCGAATTCGCCAGATCCGCCGTCCTGTGGCGCGTCGAGATCCAGTCTCAGGGGCTTGATGAAGGAGTCGCCGAACCCGACGTCAACCAGGTACGGGGCATCGAGTGTGACCTCGAGCGTAAGGTGACTGGGCTCACTCGAAACAGGGGGGAGAAGGACAGTCGCACCGAGCCGTTTGACCTTGAACCCGAGGGCTGTCAGCAGACCGCTGAAGGCGCCGTTGAGCTCGAAGCACCACCCGCCTCGATTCCTTTCGACGATCTTTGGCAGTGACCAGTCCAGACCCGTCCGGACACCGCGTTTCTCGTAGACATCGAGATTCTCGAACGGCACAGCGGTCAGATGTGCACGCTGAAGTGTCTCCAGACCGCCGACATCCATCGGAGGGGGCTCGCTCAATCCGATCCGGGCAAGATATTGCAACGTGTTGGGATCCGTCACAAGAGAAACCTTAATGCCGGTCAAGGTAAGCTCTACCGACTCATGTCCCGTGTTCCCATGAGGCGAGATAGTGCTCCTGGGCCGGAGTGAGCTTCTCAAGGGAACCCGACATCGCTTCAAGCTTGAGGCGTGCAACTTCATCATCGAGATCCTTGGGAAGCACGTACACCTTCGCCTCCAGGTCATCCTGGTTCTCGATGATCCACTCGGCGGCAAGCGCCTGGTCGGCAAAGGACATATCCATCACATCAGCGGGATGACCCTCAGCAGCGCCGAGGTTCACGAGCCGGCCCTCGGCGACAACAAGGATGCGCCGACCGTCCTCAAGGGTGAACTCCTCGAGATTGTCCCTGATGACCCGACGAGAGACACACATCTCGTCGAGCGCAACGAGGTCGAGTTCGACATCGAAGTGACCGGCGTTGGCGATGATGGCACCATCGGGCATCTTGGCGAAATGCTCTGCACGGAACACATGGAGGTTGCCTGTTGCCGTGATGAACACCTCCCCGATTTCTGCGGCCTCCATGCCGCTCATGACGCGGTGACCCTCCATGGTGGCTGCAACCGCACGAACCGGGTCGATCTCTGTGACGATCACATCGGCCCCGAGACCCTTCGCGCGAGTGGCGATCCCCCAGCCGCAGTCGCCGAAGCCGGCCACAACGACACGTTTGCCCGCAAACAGGATGTTCGAGGCACGCAGGATGCCATCGAGAGAGGACTGTCCGGTGCCGTGACGGTTGTCAAAAAGGTGCTTCGTGTCCGAGTCGTTGACAGCAACGATCGGGTACCGGAGCACACCGTCTGCCTCCATCGCCTTGAGCCGGATCACACCGGTTGTCGTCTCTTCCATGCCACCCACGACGTTCTGTTCAACGCGCTCCTTGTGCAGCACCGTTGTCATGTCTGCACCGTCGTCGAACACGAGATGGGGTTGTGTATCGAGGACAGCGTTGATGTGCGTGTAGAAGGTGTCGGCATCCTCGCCCCGCAACGCATACGTCGGGATTCCCAGGTCCACAAGAGCAGCCGCGACGTCGTCCTGCGTCGAGAGGGGGTTCGATGCACAGAGAACAACATCTGCTCCGCCGGCTACGAGCGTCATCATGAGGGTCGCCGTCTCCGTGGTGACGTGCATACACGCACCGATCCTCACTCCTGCAAGAGGCTGCTCCTTCTCGAACCGCTTCCTGATCGATGCGAGCACCGGCATCCTGCTTGCCGCCCATTCGATCCGGAGATGGCCCTTCTGCGCCAACGCGCTGTCAAGAATGTCGAAATCCATGGAATGCCTTTCAGTCCCGTGGGGGTCAACGGTAGTAAGGACAAGAAGTTCACAGTCAGGAGTCGGCCATGAGGGGTCAGACGCGTGGGTCCAGCAGGGATATGGGGATGTCAACAGTCCGGCTTCGCAGCCATTCGCCGAGGCTCTTGGCCTGGGGGTCGAACCTCGTGGAGGAGGCGACTCCATCGCCGAGCAGTCCGTGCACGACGAAATTCAAGCCCCTGATGTTCGGGAGCTCGAATCGCTCGACGAAGAGTGATGTCGTCTCGGGGAGCAGCTCCTGGAGCTTCGCAGAGGTCAACTCATGCGCGAGCCAGCGGTAGGCCTCGTCCGAGCGCACCCACAGACCGATGTTTGCGTTTCCGCCCTTGTCTCCCGATCGTGCTCCAGCGATCGTACCGAGCGGTGCGCGGCGTGTCTCTTCTCCAGCAGCCGGAGATGCGGCTACCGATACGACATGACGCGTCACCGGGTCTCCATGTGGCGGATCCGGTATCACGACGCGAGAACCATCATCGAACACCACTTCGTGCGTGATGAGGGACCTCGGGATGAGCGCTGGCCAGTAGACACCGTACGGGGACTCCCCCGAGGGCGGAGCTGTGGCGAAGAAGCCGGGGTAGCTGCCGAGCGCGAGCTCAACGACTGCGCTCGAGAACGACCGGCCGACCTTGTCAGGGTTCGGGTCCATGGGTGTGATTGTCAGCGTTGATGCAGCTTGCGCGTTCACCTCGGCATCGGAAATTCCGGTCTCTGATAACAAGAACTCAAGGATGTTCGGCACTCTATCTCCCCCGAGTTCCGCCGTGAGCGCGTCCTCGACGAGCGCCGCCTTCTTCTCCGCATCCATGCCCACGAGGACAAGCGTCATGGAGTTCCGGTAGCCGCCGAGGTAATTGATCGCGGCCTTCAGATCCTTCGGAGCCTTTGAACCACGGACATCGGTGACCCGCACACGATCGTCTCCGACCAGGTCGAGCTTGATCGTGTCGAAGTGAGCGACCACGTCCGGTGTCAGGTAGGCAGGATCACCGATCTCGTACAGGATCTGCGCCGTCACGGTGTCCACTGTCACAGCGCCCCCTGTGCCCTGGTGTTTGGTGATCACACTCGACCCGTCCTCCGCAACCTCAGCGATCGGGAAACCCGGGTGCGTGAGATCCGCGATCTCATCGAAGAACGAGAAGTTGCCGCCGGTGGCCTGTGTACCGCACTCGAGGATGTGGCCGGCAACGACCGCGCCTGCGAGCCTGTCCCAGCCATCGAATTTCCATCCGTGGTGCCACGCCGCTGGACCGACGACGAGGGCTGCGTCGGCAACCCGGCCGGTCACCACAATGTCCACATCCTGGTTGAGGGCTTCAACGATCCCCCACGCACCCAGGTAGGCGTTGGCTGTGAGCGGGGGCGCCGTGAGGTCCGCAAGGCTCTGCGACGTGTCGATGTTGCGAAGTTCGTGGCCCTCTTCGACAATTGCTCCGAGGCGTGGGAGGAAGTCGTCTCCCTCCACATGCGCGATCGATACGTCGATGTCGAGGGTCTGTGCAATGGCGCGCAGGTCGTCTGCAAGACCAGCGGGATTCAAACCTCCAGCGTTCGCGACAACCTTGATCCCTCGTTGCGAAACCTCGCCGAGAACCTCTCTCATCTGCTTGAGAAATGTCACGGCATATCCACGCTCGGGTGCCTTCTGTTTCGCCTTCCACAGGATGAGCATGGTCAATTCTGCGAGGTAGTCCCCTGTGAGGACATCGATCTGACCACCGGCGATCTGCTCGGTCATGGCGGAGAATCGATCTCCATAGAAACCGGAGACGTTTGCGATGCGGACCGGGTCAGTCATCCTCGTCCACCTCGACGAGCACGACGCCGGCATCAACCTGGTCACCCACCTCGAAGTGCACCGAGGTGACCGCTCCGGCGTGCGGCGCGATGATCGCCTGCTCCATCTTCATGGCCTCAACGACCATTACCGCTTGGCCAACCGAAACGACATCCCCCGGGGCAACGAGGACGGCAACAACCGTTCCAGGGGTTCTGGCGACCATCGATCCTGCGGTCAGACCCACATCAGAATCACTGAACCGCGGAACGACTTGCAGCCTGACAGAGCCGAGCGGACTATCGATATACACCTCGCCGCCAACGATGTTGACGGAGTAGACCCGGCGAATACCCTCGATCGAGAGGTCGACTGATCGAGGTCCGACCGCATGGATGGCATCGATCGCCACGTCGGAGCCGTCCACGGCGATCTCGGCGGTTCCACGTCCGAGCGAATAGGTAACACGAACCGGCCTCGACCCGAATGCGAACGTCAGGCTCTGGGGTTGGAACGGGACATTGCGCCATCCTGACGGAATCGATCCGAGCACCCGTGCCTGAGCGCGGTTCTCAGCCTGCAAGGCAAGGACGGCGACGGCAGCAAAGGATCCGAGTGCTTCGTCGTCGACCCGGGGCGCGGTAAGCGCATCCCCTCCCCGTTCGAGGAAATGGGTGTCGATGGCGCCCTGTAGGAACTCAACGTCTGTGAGAACACGCACAAGCAGGTCGCGATTCGTGTCGACGCCATGGATGTGGCTTCTGGCCAGGGCATCGGCCAATCGGGCTGCGGCCTCCGTCCTCGTCTCGGCATGTGCGACAACCTTTGCAACCATCGGGTCGTAGTGATGGGTGATGACAGAACCGTCTGTGATGCCCGCATCGACCCTGACGCCACCGGGCACACGAAACCTGTGGATCGTTCCCGTCGACGGCAGATACCCGTCGTGCGGCGTCTCTGCGTAAATCCTCGCCTCGATCGCGTGCCCGAACTGTTTGGGAACATCCTCCTGGGAGGGCAGCGGCATCCCGGCCGCGATCTCGATCTGCATCCTGACGAGGTCGATACCGGTCGTGAGTTCGGTGACGGGATGCTCGACCTGAAGCCTTGTGTTCATCTCAAGGAACGCAAAGTCCCCTGATTGGTCAACGATGAACTCGACAGTGCCCGC